>JALQVG010000026.1 GCA_023260435.1 Flavobacteriaceae bacterium
ACCGCTTCGGGGCTGATCTTGCGGGCAAAGAGCGAATCCTGCGCCAACAGCATGTCAAAGTGGTCGTTATAGAACGTCACAGGCATCCCGTAGTCGGTGAACATCAGGAAGGTCAGTGTGCCCAGAGCTATGGTGTAGTCCCCTACATCATCTCCCACTGCTCGGGTCAAGGATCCGGTGGCTGTCAGCGTAGTGCTGGAAGTAGCGCTAAGAGTATAGGTCAGGGTTGAGTCAGCGGTGCCGTATGTTTTGGTTAGGCTATCTGGAATGACCGTAACTGATAAGGGTGTGATACGAAAGTTCTCTGGAGCTAAGCTCAAGGTATAGTTGGTGTTGGTCAGTGTACCCAGAGCTATGGCGTAGTCCCCTACATCATCTCCCACTGCTCGGGTCAAGGATCCCGTGGTCGTGAGTGTAGTGCTTGAAGTAGCGCTAAGAGTATAGGTGAGCGCCGGGTCATCATCGCCGTAGGTTTTAGTCAGGGCATCCGGGGTCACCGTAACGGTCAGAGGGGTGATTTGAAAGTTTTCTGGAGCTAAGCTCAGCGTATAGTTGGTGTTGGTGAGCGTGCCCAGAGCTAAGGTGTAATCCCCCACGTCATCGCCCACTGCTCGGGTCAATGATCCGGTGGCTGTCAGCGTAGTGCTGGAGGTAGCGCTCAGGCTGTAAGTCAGGGTTGGATCGTCAGTGCCGTAGGTTTTAGTTAGGGCGTCCGGAGTCACCGTGACGGCTAGAGGGGTGATAGAGACTAATCCACTGACGTAATCTATCAAGTAATTTACACTCGAGTATCCTTGAGGTGTGAGTGTGTAGTTGCCCACGTTAACAGATGTTGTGGCTTCACCACTGAATACAAGGGTTCCTCCAAGGTCATCTGCCCCCTCACCTGAAACGAACCCTGAGTACTGTACGGAAAAGACTGAATGAGGGGTTCCGTCATAGACCTTGGTCATATGGTCCGCTGATATGGTTAGAGATTTTGGTTGTACCGTGAGTACTTTAGTTGTTGAAGACTGGGCATAGACACCATCGTTAGCTTGAGTGGCAGTAATGATTGTTTGGCCTGCTTGAAGAGTGGTCAACACACCTGTTGTCGGGTGAATACTCGCCACCGAAGGATCACTGCTCGAATAACTCCAAGCGCCTGTACCTGAAGAAGTTGGTGGACCAACCGTGTCAGCCTCTCCATACTGTGTGGTCTGGTCCACAAAGTTGGTCAAGCTCGGATCAAATCCAGAAGTAGCCAAAGTGTAATAGGCACCATCTGACAAATTCACCGAAGTCATGGTTTTACTGCTTAGGTCTATGGCTCCTAAATCAGTATAGCTGCTGCTAAAATCTGCATCCGGGCTTGCCAATAAGTGAATTGGGCCATTTGTGGTGGGCAAACCTTCAAAATACATCGTCACTGAGGGGTGCGCTCCTGTTACAGACGCTTTCCAAACCCTAGAGGTTCTGCCGGTGAATGCAGAGGAAATTTGAGTATTTGTAAAACTAAGCGACTGGTTGTTATGCCCCAAAAGCAAAAATGTTTGATCATTTGTGTGGGAAATAGTACGAGCTAAACTTGTATTGGGCGACGAAAAATCATTCTCTAAAGACAACATCACATTGATGCTCGACAGCGATGATGGGCGAGTGATTTTTTGATTTAACCCAGAACCATCATCCCGACCAAGTCCCATAACATCATGATGATAACCCACATGAACTGAAGCATCCCAGAGTATTGTACCTGTACTTGCTATATAATCACTTGTTTGGGGATCACCCAAAGGAATCCCGTACTTTAAAGAAAGATAGGTTTCAATTTTATCGTTTTCAGCTGGCGAAGTGGATTTGGCATATACCACTACCTCAGCAATATGTCCCCCATAAGTACCATTAACACTTCCTGCCTTTCCCAGGAAAAAACTGGTAAGTGACCCAGCTCCTAATGATTCACTAAATGAGGTAGTTGCTGCGTGATTGATAGACACATAGGAAGTTGCTGAACCGGAACTTCCGACACCTCGGTAATTAATTCTCGTTATCTGGGGACTGGTGGTGCTGTAGGTGGGATAGTCGTAAAAATTGTTGTTTCCTCTATGCGTTCTGTGCAGGGCCATATGCCTGTAATAGTTGCCCGATGACCCTGATTGATTACCCATGAGTGTATGGTTACTTCCATCACCTTGCGCCACGACAAAAAGAGTTACCTCCCCCATGGTATTGGCAGTAATGTCCAAGGGAACTTGGAGGTGATCCGCATTGAAATAAACACTTGGATTAAAATTAAGATTCCTATCGCCTAAATTTTGGCTTGGTCGATCAGCTACCGTGTTTTGAAAAGCATTTGCCCCAGAGACACTTTGGTCGGTCCATTGAGCTATGGCTCCTGAATTGAGTACGACCCCTTGGTCTGCTCTAAGCCATAGAGCCAGATCAGCGGATATTCCACCAGGTTCTGTCAACAAGGCATAATTTAAGAACGGATGTATGCTTTTGGGTGGATAAGGGGTATTGGACCAAGCTGTGGCAATCATGAAAACCACAGGTAAATAGAATAACAAAAAGCGTTGTAAGCGAATTTTCAAGGTAGAACACCCTTTAATCAATAGGTATCCTGAAAAAATACATCTGTTATTCTGTTATTTTAGTTTTATTCGACAAGTGGTACGTTTTTCAAGTTAACTGGTGATTTGGGGGGCATGGTTGAATTTCATAGTTGCGATTGGAGAAAAAGCAGGATTTAAATCCAAATCTAATTTCTACGCCACATTTAAAAAGTATACCGGGGTTACACCTCTGGCCTACCGAGCCAAATACCATGCATAAACGTTCTATTTATACTCAGGGTATGACATCGTGATGTTCCGATACTCTACTGGACCGTGATCTCCCTGTAATAAAATGGGTCCTGGTAATCCTTCATTTGAATCTAAGGCCCCTCCAGTAATGCCCGGAATAATTTGATCACAAATAATTGTCTGGCCGTTAGCTGTAATGGTTACCCTTCGACCGATGAGTGTGATGTCATAAGTCTGCCAGCTTCCAGCCGGTAAAGCGGCCATCGCATTGGGTGTTAAAAAACCATAAATACCACCAAAGTAGGTGGGGCTGGGCTGCTTTCCATAGTTATCCTCTACTTGTACTTCATGCCTCCCTCTGAGATAAATCCCTGAATTACTTCCTGCGGGATAACGGAATTCAATGTGCAGTTTAAAGTCGTCAAATTTTTGCTCGGTCATCAAGTTGCTACCTGACTTTGGACTGGTTAAAATACCGTCCTTAACGATCCATTGATTGCGGTCTGGACCCGATTGAGCCACCCAACCGGACAGGTCTACCCCATTAAAGATAGGTTCAGGAGCGGTCCAAGATTTGGGAGTTTCTCGTATCATCAGGGGTGCGCGAACACCGCGTACAGGCCATTTAGTTCCGTTGTTGTGGATGATCTCTCCTACTAATTCATCATTTTCATAGCGAGCTGTAAATTCAAGATCTTGATTTCCAACCCATTGAGGAGGAACAGAAAATCTTAATGTATTATCCTGGTAATGGAATTGAGCTACGGGTCGAGCGCTTCCTACTTCACCTACATAAGAACCCACCAGTGTTTTACTTCCAGAGAGTCTTACTTCTAGCCATGAAGGTAGTGAAACACCCTCTTTTTCCATGGTTAAATCCCAACGTCCAATAACAGGGGCATCTGCTTGAGCCCAACCTGAGGCAGAAAAAACAACCATGATGGCTGCACAAAACAAATTTTTCATCGACAAAGCTTTAACTCAAATATAACAAAATTCAAGTGGAAGCAACCAGTTTTTGGGAAACAGAGGTGGGCGTATTTGCCTAATTTTGTCCCATGGAACAACGGCAGATTATCGATGAACTAAGGGCGAAAAAACAGCGTCCCGATCAACCTAGAATCAGCTTAGTGGTGAAGCATCAAACAGAATTATTTGTCGATGCACTATTTGCCGCACTCTTTGACACACAGACAGACCTCGATCAGTGCTGGCCTCACTTAGAAAGTTCTTTTGAAGAATTGGTCAGGCTGACCTGCTGGCAAGAACAGAAGGATTGTCCCTCACCGTGGATTCCATTTACCCGACAATTACCTAGAATTGTCGATGAACTCCAAGAGGATGCACAAGCCATCCTGGCTGGCGACCCAGCAGCGCATAGCATAGAGGAAATTTACCTGGCCTACCCTGGGTTTTACGCCATTGCGATCTACCGGATTGCCCACTCACTGCACCTACTGGGATTCCCGTTAATTCCCAGAATGATGACAGAGCTAGCCCATAGCCGGACTGGCGTGGACATCAATCCCGGAGCCCAAATCGGCAGGCATTTTTTTATTGACCACGCCACAGGAGTGGTCATCGGCGAAACCGCCGTGATTCACGACCGGGTGAAAATTTTTCAAGGCGTTACCTTGGGAGCCTTGGTGGTGGACAAAAATATGGGGGACCGAAAAAGACATCCAACCATTGAATCCGACGTAACCATATATGCCAATGCCACTATTCTAGGTGGAGACACAGTCATCGGCGCCTTCAGTATCATTGGCGGTAATGCCTGGGTAACCCAATCTGTTCCCCCTCACTCAAAAGTATTTCATAACGTATCTCCTCATGTCAAGCCCAATCTACCCTAATCTGGAATCATTAGTGGGCAATACCCCTTTGGTAGTGGCCCAAAAAATCAACCCCAATCCCAAGGTGACTTTGCTCTTTAAATTGGAGGGAAATAACCCAGGGGGAAGCGTCAAGGATCGGGCTGCGCTGTTTATGATTAAAGGAGCATTGGCCCGGGGAGAAATCAACCGATCTACCAAGCTGATTGAAGCTACTTCAGGAAATACGGGCATCGCACTGGCTATGATCGCTCGATTGTACGGTCTAGAAATCGAACTAGTCATGCCCGAAAACAGCACCATAGAACGGGTGCAAACCATGCGTGCCTATGGGGCCCAAGTCACCCTAACCTCAGCGGAACAGGGCATTGAAGGCGCCAGAGATTACGCAGAAGATAAGGTGACCCATCAGGGATATTTTGCCTTAAATCAGTTTGGAAATAGCGATAATTGGAAGGCTCATTACCACACTACCGGCCCAGAAATTTGGCGGGATACCCAAGGAAAAGTGACCCATTTTGTGTCCTCCATGGGGACTACAGGGACTATAATGGGGACCAGTTGTTATTTAAAAGAGCAATCTAAACACATTCAGATTATTGGTGTTCAGCCTGGAGACGGATCAAAAATTCCGGGGATTAGAAAATGGCCAGAAGCCTATTTGCCGGCGATATACCAACCAAAAAGAGTGGATCGCATCATTGAGGTCTCAGATACTGAAGCTGCCCAAATGGCGCGTCGCCTAGCTCAAGACGAAGGCATATTCTCCGGAATGAGCAGCGGTGGTGCGGCTATAGCTGCATTAAAACTTTGCGAGGAGTTGACTGAAGGTGTGGTGGTCAGTATTGTATGCGACCGGGGGGATCGATATTTGTCCTCGGGACTGTTTGACTGAATAGTTCAACTAAAAAAGGTGCCCAAGGGCACCTTTTTTAGTGATACATACCTGTGTTTATTTAATCACCAAAGCGTGAAAATCTTTATCCACTAAAATGGTCATTGCTACTGGGTCAAATTGAACATCCGTCAACGAAACCTCTTCCGTATCGATCCAAATCTTGGATGGGGTGAATGGAAGTCCGATTAACTCAATGCAATATCGGCTAAAAGGTACTTCAAACGCGCCTTCGCGGTGTTGGTTCAGGTTGAGTTCCTGTTCCTTACCGTACAACTTTAAGGTTCTCAAGGAGAACATTCCTTTGTGGTAGTCATATCCATCATGGGCATCTTCAAACACCACAGAGTGTTCTCTTCCCAGTTTAAAGTACAGCTCCAATTTCAAGGTTTCTACCCTAATCTGGTCTACGTATTGCTGCACTGGGTACTTAGGTATGATGGCGCCTTGTTTGACAAAAAGCGGCATTTTATCCAATGGAGCCTCCACCCATAACTCTTGACCGCCCTCGACCAACTCACGGGTCCACCAGTTGTACCAACCCCCTTTAGGCATATACATGCGACGACCTAAAGCATTAGGCTCTTGAACGGGACACACCAAAATTTGATCGCCGAAGATAAATTCATCCGTGCGGTAATACGTTTGCGCATCGGTTTGATCAAAATACACCAAAGGTTTGATCATAGGAGTCCCATGCTGCACGTATTGGTGGTACATGGTGTATATATAGGGCAGTAGTTCGTACCGCATACGCACAAACTTTCGGGTGATGTCCAATACCTCATCGTTAAACGACCAAGGTTCCTGATCCCCGTGGTGACCTGAAGAATGGACGCGACAGAATGGGTGAAAACTACCCAACTGCACCCAACGGGTGAACAATTCTCCTGTGGGTTGCTCGGCAAATCCGCCGATGTCTGTCCCTACAAAGCCCATACCGCTGAGGGACATGCGTTGAACTTGGACATTGGCCAGCCAAAGGTGCTCCCAGGTGGCGACATTGTCCCCGGTCCAGGAGGAAGTATAGCGCTGACCTCCTGAGTACTGGGCGCGAGTAATTACAAAAGGCCTTTTGGGATACGCAAACTTTTTCACGCCATCATAGGTGGCACGGGCCATCTGCATTCCGTAAATATTATGCGCTTTGCGGTGACTGCAGGGATTGCCGTCGTAGTCGTGGCGCACGTCATTGGGGAAAGTCTTTCCGGGTACCTCCATCACAGCGGGTTCGTTCATATCGTTCCAGATCCCTTTGATTCCGATCTGCTCGATCAGCTCGCCATAAAGGCCGGCCCACCACTGACGTACCTCTGGGTTGGTAAAGTCCGGGAAATAGCATTCGCCGGGCCATACTTTACCCTTCATATAGGATCCATCAGCGCGCTTGCAGAAATAATCTTTTTCCAAGGCCTCCTGAAACACCGAATAATCCGGATCGATTTTGATGCCTGGATCAATGATGGCAATGGTCTGAAACCCTTGGGCTTTCAAGTCATCAACCATCTTTTTGGGTGAGGGAAAATAGGTGTTGTTCCAGGTGAAACAGCGGAACCCATCCATGTAGTCGATGTCTAAATAAAGTGCATCACAAGGAAACTCGTGTTTTCTAAACTGATCCGCGATTTCCCGCACTTTAGACTCGGGGTAATAGCTCCATTTACACTGGTGGTAGCCCATCGCCCACATCGGGGGCATCTCGGGTTTACCTGTGAGGTCCGTGTACTTTTGAACCACCTGATCGATCCCAGGCCCGTAGATAAAATAGTAATTCATCTCGCCCCCATCAGCCCAAAAACTAGTGACATTGCGGCGTTCGTGGCAGAAATCAAAATGAGTTTTAAAGGTGTTGTCAAAAAAGATCCCGTAGGCCATCTTGTTGTGTAAAGCGATGTAAAAGGGCACGGTTTTGTACAACTCATCCAAGTCTTTTCCGTAGGCGTATTGATCGGTATTCCAGTTGGACAACCTTTTTCCTTTCAGGTTTAGGTGGGTCGGTTTATCCCCCAAACCAAAGAAATTTTCACCTTCGGGTGATGACTTACTCATCTTGACGTAATTGCCGCCAAACTCGAAGGACTCTTCCCAGTGAAAACCCATCTCGTCCTCGCAGATCACGGTATCTTCCAGATCGTACAACCCGATGCGCAGATCCTGTTTGGACACCACGCACTTCACTTTGGCGGTGGTAATGACCACCGTAGTGTCGGTTTCTTGAACTGTGAGCTCATTAAACCCGTGAGGTTGCTGCTCATCGATCGCATAACTGAAATCTTTGGCAAAAAAACCATCGGGCGCATACCTAAATCTCAAAATACTGTCTCGGACTACGTGTACTTGAAGCAGCACATTGTTTTCCGATTGAAAAGTGACAATGTTGGATGATTTCTTGTGTGACTTATAGGCATTGGGCACTAAGTTGCCCTTGTATTCGAGTTCTGTATTGGTAATCATGAAATGAGTCGGTTAGTCGCGAAGGGCAAATAAACACGGATACGCGCACCCCCACAAGCAATGTTTATAAAATTTGATAAACCACAGCACCTAAGGGTGGTAGCGCCAAAAGTGCACTGGTGGAACGTCCGTGGATGGGTATTGATTCGGCAGTGATTTGCCCTGCAACTGGGTAGCCAGAACCGCCAAAATCCGTATCGTCAGAATGGTACTTAAGCACCAACTTTTTGCCAAATGGAAGACCAACTCGGTATCCTTCGTGCGGCTGGGGAGTCATGTTGCACACCACCAATACGGCATCGGCAGCCTGTGATCCATGGCGCACATAAGCTAAAACGGCGTTCTGTGCATCGTCATAGGACATCCACTCAAATCCTTGAGCCGAAAATTGCCACTGATGCATGGCTGTAGTCTCCCGATATAAACGGTTGAGCGCCTTAAGGTTCTTCTGAATCCCATTGTGGAAACCGAATTCAGTCAAATGCCAATCCAAGCTCTGGTTGTAATTCCACTCCGCATATTGGCCAAACTCCCCGCCCATAAACAACAGTTTAGCCCCTGGATGCGTATACATATACGCATACATCAACCTCAACTGGGCAAATCGCTGCCATTCATCACCAGGCATACGACCCAGCAATGAATTCTTGCCATACACCACCTCGTCGTGACTCAGCGGGAGCATAAAGTTTTCGGTAAAGGCATAAGTCATCGAAAAAGTGATATCGTTCTGGTGGTAGGGTCTATAAATAGGGTCTTTTTTATAATACTCCAAGGTGTCGTGCATCCAGCCCATCATCCACTTCATACCAAAACCCAAACCGCCGATATCCGTGGGTCGACTCACCATCGGAAAAGAAGTTGACTCCTCGGCAATGGTTTGTATTCCCTCAAATCGACCGTAGAGATGGGCATTGAGCTCCCGCAAAAACGAAGCTGCTGCCAGATTTTCCCTACCCCCAAACTCATTGGGCTCCCACTCTCCATCTTCACGAGAATAATCCAGATACAACATAGAAGCTACCGCATCGACACGAAGTCCATCAATGTGGAAGTGGCGCATCCAAAACACAGCGTTGGAGATCAAAAATGCACGTACCTCAGGACGCTCATAATTGAAGATCAAACTCTTCCAATCCTTGTGGTATCCTTTTCTGGGGTCTGGATGTTCGTATAGGTGGCTTCCATCAAAAAAGCCGAGACCGTGGTCATCACTCGGGAAATGGGAGGGCACCCAGTCCAAAATAACCCCGATGTCGTGTTGGTGAAATGCATCCACCAGATACTTGAAGTCTTCCGGGGTTCCAAACCTGGAGGTAGGCGCAAAATAGCCCACAAGCTGATAGCCCCAAGAGGGATCATAGGGATACTCCATGATCGGCATAAACTCCACATGGGTAAAACCCATTTCGGCCACATAAGGCACTAGTTGGTCAGCCATTTCACGATAGCTTAAAAAGTCGCCTTGCGCATTACGGCGCCAAGAACCAAAATGCACTTCGTACACAGAAAAAGGTTGGTCTAGTCCTTGTCTTTGGGGCCGAGCCTTCATCCATTGCTGATCTTTCCAGTCATAAGCCGCATCCCACACCACGGAAGCCGTCAAAGGAGGGTGTTCTGCTCTGCGGGCAAATGGATCCGCCTTCTCGGTCACCACTTGATTGTGGTGAGAGTGAATTTTATACTTGTACAATGCTCCATGCTTGACTCCAGGCACAAAGCCCTCCCAGATACCGCTGCCATCCCAACGCACAAAAAGCGGATGTGACCCTTCGATCCAATAGTTGAAATCAGCGATCACCGAGACGCTTTTGGCCGATGGAGCCCAGACAGCAAAGTACGTGCCCGATACCCCGTCGAGGGTCAACGGATGGGCTCCCAATTTCTCGGATAGGTCAAAGTGCTTGCCTGCTTTAAATAATTCAATATCAAAATCAGTGAACAGACTGTGGTGGATGGTTGTCGTATGCATCAGCAATGGGGGCGCGCAAGCGTGCCGATTAATTTAGTATTTGTAATATTCCCCTAAGTGGGATCAATGCCCAACGCGGGCGTGAGTTCAATTCATAGCCGAGTTCGTACACCGCTTTTTCCAAAAGGCAGTATTGGAGCAAAAACTCAATCTCTTTGGTATAGCCAATATTCAGGTTATTTTTTTGCACATGGTCTACATAGGTGTGTAAAAACGAACCGCATATGTAGTGGTACAGTTTTTCTCCAGCCACAAAAAGCTCGTCCCTTTCATAGGGAAACTTACTGCCGTTGTTGAGAATCACCGAATAAATCGCGTAGTGGAAAGAACGAAACATACCTGCGATATCCTTGATGGGGGGCTGCTTTACCTTGCGATCGCGAATGGTACTCTCGGGCTCTCCCTCAAAGTCAAGCAAATAAAAGTCATCCTGATCCACCAATACCTGACCTAAATGATAGTCTCCGTGGATGCGGATACGCTCGCTTTTAAGCTTGGTCCAATCAAAATCTAAAAACCTGCGCCTGATTTCGTTTTTCCGGTTTAAAAACACCTTGGCCAGTTCCATGGATTCGCCTTCTAATTTGTGCAGGTTATTTTCAATTGTGTTCAGTCGGTTTTGAAACTGATAGGTCAACCTATTTTTGAGCCACACCTCGTAATCCCCGTTGAAGTTAGCGGGTACAAAGGAGGTATTTCGGGTATCACTACCCAGAGCCACATGCATTTGGGCGGTCCTTAGAGCGAGTTGTTGCACCTTTTGAAACAGGTTAAGGCCCGCCCAGTCAATGATTTGGTGGGGGATATTTTGCAGCCTAATTCTCTTGTAGTGCTCGGTATCGGGAATATCAGCTAGCTTGATTTTTTTGCGCTCGAGGTTTGAAAACACCTCGTCCATTTCTTTGAGGAAGTAATTCCACGCATCTCCCTGGTTGGGTATCAAACGCTGCATCAAACCGATCGTGATGTTGTCTTCCTCACCGATCGATAAATTGACGCTGCCCACGTATTCAGGCGTGTTCTCAAATCGGCAGACTTCAGTCAAAAATCGGTTGATCTCATAGTCGGGATTGGTGGAGATGTAAATACGTCTAAATATTTTGAGTACATAGGTCTCGTTGTAAACGATCGAAGTATTGCTTTGTTCAGCCCCCATAAAGCGCGAGCTTTCATACTGCATCGGTCCCAACAGGGACGATTTATGAAAAATGATGTTGGGGAATTCGCGGAGCTCCGCGCTGGCGGCGATACGTTCAAACAACAGTTTTCTAAAGTCTTCAATATGTAACGCGTCGACCAAATAGCCAGAAACTCCGTTGAACTGTGCAGGGGCGATCAGGGTATTGGTGTCCAGCTCCGCCTCAGACATAAAAGCGACGGGGATAAAATAGTTTTGAAAAAACGCTTCTTGGAAATTCACCTCGATCAATACTGCGAAATAGTTGTTTTTCTCCGATTTCAGGCGGACAAAATCAGTGATTTCGATGTATTTCAAGTGGGAGGATTTGCCTGCGTACCAGCGCTTTTTGGGGATGTATTGCTCCAAAATCTCATTGGCAAATGCGTGCTTGAATCCCTCATGGTCAAACGCCGACTTCCACTCGATGTCAAATTCAAACGAGCGTTTAGGCGCTAGATTTTCGGCGTTTTTCATAGCTATTGAGTTAGGTGAAACAGGTGAAAAGGTAAAACTGGGTGAATTTCCACATAGTTGTGAGTCCCCTGCCAATCATAGGTGTTTTGGGTGATAACATCGTGTACTCGGTAGTGTGCGTGGCCTTCAAGCCCCATCAAATGCAGCGGCACTTCGACGGTGCCCGTTTGGGTGTAGTACGGATCGAAACTCACCACGCAAAGCACCCAACAGGTTTGGGCATCATCCCACTTGAGGTACGCCATCAATTGGGGATTGTCCACCCCGCAAAACACAATATTATTGGTCTGTTGCAAGGCGATTAAATCATATCTAGCTCGGTTAATTTTGGACATCAAGACGGTGATTTTGTTTTCAAAATTCCAGTCCCAATGACGCACTGCGTACTTTTCAGAATCCATATACTCTTCGCGACCCGGTACGGCATCAGACACCATCATTTCATAGACTGGGCCGTACACTCCAGTATTGGAGCTCAAGGTAGCGGCCATAAAATAACGGCTGAGGTGCATGGACTCATTGGCCCCTTGGAGGTGAAAAGGATTGATGTCTGGGGTATTGGGCCAAAAATTAGGCCTGAAGTACTCTTTTTGAAGGCTCTGGGTCAACTCTGTGACGTATTCAGTCATCTGGTGTTTGTCCGTGCGCCACGTGAAATAGGTGTAGCCTTGGGTGTATCCAGATTTAGCGAGCTGCTGCATAATTTTGGGGCGGGTAAACGCTTCGGCTAAAAAGAGCACTTCGGGGTGCTTGGCCCGAACTTCGGCCATCAGCCACGCCCAAAAGTGGAAAGGTTTGGTGTGGGGGTTATCCACCCGAAACACACGGATACCCACTTCCTCTACCCAATACAGACAGCAGGACAACAATTCGTCCCAAAGCGCTTTCCAGTCCGGAGTCTCAAAATAAATCGGCAAGATGTCCTGGTATTTTTTGGGCGGGTTTTCCGCGTACTGAATACTGCCATCTGGACGCCATTTAAACCATTCGGGGTGTTGTTTTACCCAGGGGTGGTCTGGTGCTGCCTGGAGGGCAAAATCCATCGCAATCTCAATACCCTGATCGGAAGCAGATTGAACCAATTGCTTAAAATCAGCTAAAGTCCCCAGCTCAGGATGCAGGTCTTTATGGCCTCCTAAATGAGAGCCAATTCCCCAAGGCGAACCCACATCGCCCTTTTGAGCATCAGTAGCGTTGTTCTTCCCTTTTCGGTTGACCTCC
>JALQVG010000029.1 GCA_023260435.1 Flavobacteriaceae bacterium
GGCTGAGCGCGCTGTCGGGGACCTCGGGTGTGGGTGCCCCCAGCTCCTCGGCGAGGTTGATGCCCTGCGTGAAGACCTGGCCGTCCCGCACGCCCGCCGCCACGGCGGCTGCCAGGGCCGCGGACAGCTGGTTGGCCACGGCGCCCTCCGTCTTCTTGCCCTTGGCGCCCTTGGCGGCGTTCACGGCGCGCGCGAGGCCCTGGATTGCCTCAAGGTGCTTTCGGGGTATTTACCTCCGGAGGAACCGCGGCCAATCTCTCTGCTTTGGTAGCGGCCAGACACGATTGGCGCACACGATCAAAAGAAAGAATGTCACAAAGAGGGTTAATGGTTTGTAGCAATCATGCGCATGCATCGGTAAAAGCGATGGCTCAAGTCATCGATGCTGATGTGCTTTCCATAGATTGTTATGGAGCTATGTCCCCGCATCAAGTAATCGAGGCAGTCAATCGATTAAGTGCTGAAGATCAGGACCGAATTTTTGCTCTAGTGGTCACCGCTGGAACAACGAATGCGGGCATCATTGATGATTTAAGGGGTTGTGGAGAACTATGCGCCAAAAAGAGTTGGTGGATGCACGTAGATGGTGCCTATGGAGGTGCTGCATTGGCGGCACCCTCTGTCCGTCATTTGTTTGAGGGCATTGAATGTGCGGATAGCATAACCATTGATCCTCATAAATGGTTGTTTGCACCTTATGATTGCGGTGCCGTTTTGTACAAAGACCCTCAGAAAGCAAAGGCGGCCCATACCCAAGAAGGAAATTATTTGGCCATTTTCAATGAACCTCAGTTTACGGGCTTTAATCCAGCGGATTATCAAATCCAATTAACCCGAAGAGTTAGGGGTCTTCCGCTTTGGTTTTCTTTGGCCATGCATGGTACTGATCGGTACAGTCAGGCCATTGATCAAGGTATTGCTTTGGCTGCAATGGCTGTATCAGCCATTGAAAAAAGACCCTACCTGAGAGTAACCAGGCCATCGAGTTTATCCGTTGTTCTTTTCGAACGTATCGGTTGGAGTGATCAACAATATTCCCAGTGGACCTACGAACAGTTAGCTCGTGGTTTTGCGCTGGTGGCGCCTACCAAAGATTTGGTCGATGGTTCGTGGAAAACGGTGGCTCGTTTTTGCTTTATCAACATTGATACCACGATCGAGGATATTGAATCCATTCTCGACACCCTAGAATAATTAATGCCTGACATTTGTTTCCAGGCTCAAATGTTTATTTTTGCTCATGCAAAACAATGTACTTATCCTTGATTTCGGTTCTCAATACACTCAATTGATCGCCAGAAGGGTCCGTGAACTCAATATTTTTTGTGAGATCAAACCCTTTAACTTGCTTCCACAAGATTTATCTCCCTACAAAGCGGTTATCCTATCAGGCTCTCCGCATTCGGTTCGTGGAGAAGACGCCCCACATCCTGATCTAACAGGAATTAGAGGGAAAAAGCCATTGCTCGCTGTGTGTTATGGGGCCCAATACCTGGCACACTTTTCTGGGGGTGAAGTAGCACCTTCCAATACCCGAGAATACGGAAGAGCGCATCTCAATTTTATGGCAGCCGACGAACCATTTTTTGCCGGGGTGAGTCCTCAGAGCCAAGTTTGGATGAGTCATTCAGACACGATTAAAACACTTCCCACGGGTGGTGTATTGATTGGGAGCACGCATGATGTAATCAACGCAGCCTATAAAATTGAAGGTGAAGCCACATATGCCATACAATTTCATCCTGAAGTATATCACTCCACGGATGGAAAACAAATGCTTTCCAACTTTTTGGTGGATATTGCGGGTGTAGCCCAAGATTGGACGCCGGACTCTTTTGTTCACGAGACCATTAGCAGTTTGAAAAATCAAATTGGTCAAGATCGCGTGATTTTGGGGTTGTCCGGTGGTGTTGATTCTACGGTGGCTGCTGTGTTATTGCACCAAGCAATCGGAAAACAACTACACTGCATTTTTGTGAACAATGGCTTGTTGCGCAAAAATGAATTTGACCAAGTGCTGGATCAATACAAGCACATGGGACTCAATGTCAAAGGTGTGGATGCCTCAGATCGTTTTTTACAGGCGCTTAGCGGTCTTACGGACCCTGAAGCCAAGCGTAAAGCGATTGGAAAAGTTTTTGTCGATGTTTTTGACGATGAGTCGCATCAAGTAGTCGATGCTAAATGGCTGGCTCAGGGCACTATCTACCCAGATGTCATTGAATCACTTTCAGCTACTGGTGGTCCCTCAGCAACGATTAAAAGTCACCACAACGTAGGTGGCTTGCCCGATTATATGAAGTTGAAGGTAGTGGAACCCTTGCGTTTGTTGTTTAAAGATGAGGTGAGAAGGGTAGGTGCTAGCTTAGGCATTAGTGCTGTTTTGTTAGGAAGACACCCCTTCCCAGGACCTGGATTAGCGATCAGGGTGCTCGGCGAGGTAACTCCTGAAAAAGTCCGTATTTTACAGGAAGTTGACGCTATTTTTATCGATGGTTTAAGGTCTTGGAATTTGTATGATCAGGTTTGGCAAGCTGGGGCAATTTTGTTGCCGGTTCAAAGTGTCGGCGTGATGGGGGATGAGCGAACTTACGAGCAGTGTGTTGCCTTGCGGGCCGTGGAAAGCACGGATGGAATGACGGCCGACTGGGTGGATTTGCCTTATGCGTTTTTACAAAAAACATCTAACGACATCATCAACAAAGTCAAGGGTGTCAATCGCGTGGTCTACGACATCAGTTCAAAACCACCTGCAACTATAGAATGGGAATAAACCGATGAAATTAAAACAGTTTTTTTGCGTCTTAGCTTTCGTGAGTATGTTCACCCTTCAGGGACAGAACGTACCGGCTAAACCCCAAATTAAGGGCTCTTGGGGCATTGCCTTCGCTTTGCCGTTTAGGACTGATAAAATGGATTTTATCGATCCAGCTTTGGGGCAAAAGATCTTAGAAGCTAGAAATGACACTAAATCAAGTCTTTCCTTTTACAGTGGAGCTCTTTTAGCGATTAAGCGATTGGATTCTTTGGGGGTTAAGGTTCATCCTTATCCAGTAGATACTCAGCTCAACGGCTCTGTAGCTCAATCTGAATTGGAGGCCTTGTACGCCGTGAACGATATTGACTTTTTGATAGGGCCATTGTCAGATCGTGTTCTTCCAGCTTTATCCAGTTGGTCTGCCCAGCGCAAGACCCCTATTTTTTTGCCGAGCATATCAGATGCACAACAGGTCAATAATCAGATGATTCAAGGGGTTGCAAAAAATGAGACCTTGCGCAAACAATTATTGGATTACGCCAAAAGGGAGTGGAAGGGGCAGAGAGTAACCATCATTCACGACAGTGAGGAATTTGCTCAAGCCCAGAGTATAATCCAGCGATTCCCCAATGCCCAAAAAGTGGACGCGACAGCCAATAGCAATCGCTTGCTCGAGGTGTTGACTCAGAAAATGGATACCGTAAACAGCAATTGGGTATTTGTAGAAACCGCCAATCTAAAAACTGCCTCGTCAGTTGCTTCAATCCTAAGTTCTCAGTTGAGATTTTCTGGACATATCAGGTTGTGGAGCCCTTTGTATACCAATGCTTTTGATAATGAGGTCATCGACTTCAAACAATTATCGGATTTAAACTATACGACTTCTGCGGTTCAAGAACCATTGACTTTCGTCTCTTGGGGGAGTCAATATTTTGCTGAATGGGCTAAATACCCGGATAAAATAGCCGTGCGTGGCTATGATTCAGTCATGTTTGCTGTTTTACAGCTCAGCGGTTTAACTACGTCCTCCCCGGAAGGTCAAAAATTCTTCGAGTGGGCGGGTGTAACCCATCCGTTTACTATGGTCCAAGATCCAAGAGGGCACCAAGTGAACCAAGGGTTTGTACTGATTTCACTCAAAGACATGGAGTGGCAAGTGATTGGCCGTTAAACGTCACAGCGCTTGATCGACTCATAGAGCACTTCCATTCTAGGCTCACGCCTTGGGATGTATTCTTGAGCGACATAGCCTTGATATCCAGTTTGGAGAATTTCATGCATAATCGCCGGATAATTCAATTCCTGGGTTTCATCGATTTCGTGCCTGCCAGGTACTCCTGCTGTGTGATAATGCCCAAAATAGCGGTGATTTTCTCTGATTCTTCTGATGATGTCACCTTCTTGAATTTGCATGTGATAAATATCAAAGAGGAGTTTAAAATGCTCAGATCCTAAGGCCACACAAAGGTCTATGCCCCAATCTGAATGATCGCACATATAATCAGGGTGATCTTGTTGGTTAAATAGTTCCATCTGAAGCACCACACCGTGTTTTTCGGCAAGCGGAAGGATTTTTTTTAGTCCAGCAACACAATGGGCCAATCCCTCCGTGTCCGACATACCATCTCTGTTTCCGCTGAAGCATATTAAATTTGTATACCCGGCCTCAGCGACCAGTGGGATCATTTTAGTGTAATTTTCGATCAGCTGCTTGTGGTAGTTAGGATTGTTCCATCCCTTGGTGAGACTTATCTCAGCGCCATTGCACATAGAGCAATGTATGTTGTATTTTTTCAACAGAGGCCAGTGCTCTGGACCCACTAAATCGAGGGCGCCTACACCCATTTCAACCAAATTAGTCAGCAGTTCTTCCCAGGGCAAATCCCCAAAACACCACTGACAAACCGAGTGGTGGATTCGATTTTTTAAAGGGGCTCTCTGATTTGTTTCAGGGGAAGAAGCCCATGATTTTGTAGCGATTAAAGACGATGCACCTAGTGCCGACAATGCGGTTGATTGAAGGAAATTTCTTCTTTTCATATGGGCTAAATAACCTTGAAAATACAAATTAATTCAGGGTTAATCAAGGTTTAATTCGTATTTTTGCTCGCGTTGATCTTATTGCTTCACGCTTCATGCCACAAACAAAATACATCTTTGTCACCGGAGGAGTTACCTCCTCATTGGGAAAAGGAATTATTGCAGCCTCACTTGCTAAGTTACTGCAAGCAAGAGGTTACAGAACCACCATACAGAAACTGGATCCCTACATCAATGTCGATCCAGGTACCTTGAATCCCTATGAGCACGGTGAATGTTATGTAACGGATGACGGAGCAGAAACGGATCTTGACCTGGGACACTACGAGAGATTTTTGAACGTACCCACCTCTCAAGCCAACAATGTAACTACAGGCCGCATCTATCAATCGGTAATTGAAAAGGAGCGAAAAGGTGCTTTTTTAGGCAAAACAGTTCAGGTAATTCCCCATATCACCAATGAAATAAAGCACCGCATTCAATTGTTGGGCCAAAGCGGTGATTTTGATGTAGTGATTACAGAAATAGGAGGTACGGTGGGTGATATAGAGTCTTTGCCCTATATCGAGTCTGTGCGCCAGTTGTTGTGGGAATTAGGTGATGACAACGCTATGGTCATCCACTTGACGTTAATCCCGTATTTGTCAGCTGCTGGTGAGCTAAAAACGAAACCTACCCAACACTCAGTAAAAACATTGATGGAAAGCGGTATCAAAGCAGATGTTTTGGTCTGCCGCACCGAACATGAAATATCTGATGAAATCAGGGGTAAATTGGCTTTGTTTTGCAACGTGCGCAAACAAGCGGTCATTCAATCGATTGATGCATCGACCATTTATGATGTGCCTTTGATGATGCAAAAAGAAGGTTTGGATCAGGTTGTCATGCAAAAACTTCATTTGGAAGACAAAGGGGCACCAGATTTAACTCAGTGGTCAGCCTTCTTGAAAAAACACAAAAACCCTAAAGATGAGGTCCGCATCGGACTCATTGGCAAATACGTCGAACTTCAAGATTCGTATAAATCAATTTTGGAGTCATTTATTCATGCTGGCGCACAAAATGAAGTAAAAGTCAAGGTGATTTCTATTCATTCGGAACACTTGACTGTGGATAATGTGCCTGAGCAACTCGAGGGCCTTCACGGAATTTTGGTCGCTCCTGGATTTGGGGAGCGAGGGATTGAGGGTAAAATAAAGGCAGTACAGTACGCCAGAGAACAAAAAATTCCATTCTTAGGAATTTGTTTGGGCATGCAGATGGCTGTCATAGAATACGCCCGAAATGTACTGGGTCTTACTCAAGCCAATTCTTTGGAGATGGATCCCAAAACTCCCGATCCAGTCATTCACTTGATGGAGGGACAGAAAAAAGTCACCCAAAAGGGGGGGACTATGCGCTTAGGAGCTTGGTCTTGTGATTTGAAGCCTGGGTCATTGGCCCATAAAATTTACGGTGTCTCTCAGATTGCGGAACGCCACAGACATCGTTTTGAATTCAACAACAAGTATTTAGCGGATATTCAATCACATGGAATGATTGCTTCAGGAACCAATACAGAAAACAACTTGGTTGAGGTAGTGGAAGTTCCCGAGCACCCTTGGTTTATTGGGGTTCAATACCACCCAGAGTACAAAAGTACTGTAGCTAATCCACACCCACTTTTTGTGGCATTTGTACAAGCAGCGTTGGTACACAAAAAACAAAGCAAATAGGATTCTATCCTAACCATCATTATGGAAGAAAAAAAATTAGACCTCAATTCAATCATCGGATTCGTACTTATTTTCGGAATACTGATTTATATGTTCTATATCAATCAGCCTACTCCGGAGGAATTGGCCGCACAGAAAGCTGAAGCAGCCTTACAACAAGAGGCAGATGAAGCCGCTTCAAACACCCCACAATTGCCCTTAATAGCACCTGCAGTTGCCGATGATCTAGGGGTTCCAGCTATAGATTCATTGCCCAAAGCACCGGTTGTTTTAGACAATGAATTGCTTCACTTAGAAGTGAGTCCAATGGGTGGAATGGTCACTCTAGCTCAAATTAAAGCGTTTAAAACCTATGATTCTATACCTGTTTACTTGGTTAAGGATCAAAACGCCCAATTTTCTATCGGACTTACAGCCAAAAACAATTCAGTTATCCAGACCGCATCCCTATACTTTCTTCCAGAAATCAGTCAAGATGCCGAGGGAAACCAACACCTGAAAATGACGGCTACTTTAGGGGAAGGTGCATCAATCACTTACCACTATCAAGTGAAACCCAATGATTACCTGATTGATTTTCGGGTAGAAACAAGTGGTGTCGATCAAGTAGTCAACACGTCAATACCGGCAGAGTTGTCTTGGATCCAACAAGGTATTCGCCACTCAAAAAGCGTGGTATATGAAAACAGGTATACCCGATTGACTTATCGCCACCAGGGGGATAAAATCAGTAAGTTATCCGATAGTAGTGATGATGAAGAGCAAGCAGAGCAGTTGCATTGGGCTTCCTATCGCCAACACTTTTTTAGCAGCATTTTGGCCTTTGAGGTTCCTGTAGAAAATGCTTCCATGAGCAGTGTCAATCTGGTCAAGGAAGAAGATAAATCGGTGGCATTTACCAAAACCAATACCCTGAAAGTACCGTTGAATTTTCAATCTGGGTCGCTTAATACGCGCATGTTTTGGTTTTACGGGCCTACTGATGTAGCTGTTTTGGCTCAATACAAGGCCTTGGATTTAGAGTCCTCCATACCTTTTGGTTGGGGTATTTTTGGTTGGTTAAATCGGTATGTATTTACCCCGATGTACACCTTCTTGAGCGATTATTTTCCTCACGGAATTGCCATTATTGTGATGACTGTATTGGTCCGCTTGGCCATGTCGCCAGTCACCTACAAGTCCTATGTTTCTCAAGCTAAAATGAAGGTGATTAAGCCTGAAATTACCGCCATCAATGAGCAGCATAAAGACAATGCCATGAAACGCCAGCAGGAGACGATGAAGCTTTATTCAAAAGCGGGAGTAAGTCCGACGAGTGGGTGTGTTCCTGCACTGCTTCAACTCCCCATTTTCTATGCGTTATTTATGTTTTTCCCCACATCTTTTGTATTGAGACAAAAGTCTTTTTTGTGGGCGGATGATCTTTCCTCGTACGACACCATCGCGCAATTGCCTTTCCACATTCCGTTTTATGGAGATCACGTAAGCTTGTTCCCCATTCTAGCTTCTATTGCCATTTTCTTTTATATGATGATGACTACTGGGCAAAACATGCCGACTCAACCTGGCATGCCGAACATGAAATTCATCATTTATCTATCGCCGGTAATGATGTTGTTTTTCTTTAACTCATATGCGAGTGGATTGAGTTTGTATTATTTTGTCTCCAACCTGATTACTATTTTAATCATGTTGGTCATCAAGCATTTCATTCTAGATGAACAGAAAATACACGCACAAATCGAGTTCAACAAGCAACAACCGAAGAAGGAAAGCGGATTTCAACGCAAGATGAGGGAGTTGATGGAACAAGCTGAAACCCAGAAGAAACTTAAAAAATAGTTCGTTATGTCCATAGGGACTACCCACAAACCCAAAGTGGTTATCGGCCTTTCTGGAGGAGTAGATTCCTCGGTGGCAGCTTATCTACTTTTGGCTGAAGGGTATGATGTGATCGGGTTGTTTATGAAGAATTGGCACGATGATTCGGTGACCATATCCAATGAATGCCCTTGGCTTGAAGACAGCAACGACGCCCTAATCGTCGCACAGAAATTAGGGATTCCATTCCAAACAATTGACTTAAGCGCTACCTACAAAGAGCGTATTGTCGATTATATGTTTGCTGAGTACGCTGCCGGAAGAACACCGAATCCAGATGTGCTTTGCAACCGTGAAATTAAGTTTGATGTTTTTCTTCAGGTTGCACTTGGTTTAGGAGCGGATTATGTAGCGACGGGCCATTACTGTCGCAAAGATACTACGGAAGAAGGAGGTGTGTTGACCCATCACTTACTGTCAGGCCTGGATCCTCATAAAGATCAGTCCTATTTTTTGTGTCAATTAAATCAAGAGCAGCTCGCTCGAAGTTTGTTCCCTATCGGTGGACTGATGAAGTCTGAGGTGAGGGAGATAGCGAGAACTCAAGGATTGATTACTGCTGAAAAAAAAGATTCACAGGGCCTGTGTTTTATCGGTAAAGTGCGGCTGCCCGAATTTTTGCAACAACAACTTAAGCCCAATCCAGGGCGTATTATTGAGATTTCAACAGCGCATCCCTGTTACTCGGATCCTTTTACAGGCGAAATCAACACGGTGGAAGATGCTGAAAAAGCTTCCATTCCATGGACCTATACTCCAGAGATGGGTATCGACAAAGGAGCGCATAGTGGGGCTCATTATTTTACCGTCGGACAGCGCAAAGGGTTAGACGTTGGCGGAACACCCTTAGCTTTATATGTGGTAGACACCGATGTAGTCCAAAATATTATTTATGTAGGCCAAGGGAATGACCATCCGGGTCTATGGCGAAGGGCACTGAAAATCGATCAAAAGGAAATGCATTGGTTGCGTCCTGATCTAGCATTATCTCCGGGTAAATCTATGGAGGTAATGGCTCGTATCCGATACAGGCAACCTTTACAACAAGGGGTTATTTGGCGAGGTGAATCGGATTATTTTTTGAGTTTTTCTAAGCCTCAATCCGCTATTACTCAAGGACAATTTGCCGCTCTGTACTTAGGAGAAGAGCTGATTGCATCTGGGGTGATTGCCCGTTAATAGGCCACGGCTTTTCTAATAACGACATTTTGAATCGGCCAATCTCCGCTTTCTACAGCTACAGAATTTATTTTATCCACGGTATCCATACCTTCAACCACTCTGCCAAACGGCGTATATCCTGCATCTAGGTGATAAGACCCTGGCTGGGTCACCACGATAAAAAACTCATAAGGAGAGGCCAATTGGTGGGGGTTATTGATGTCGCTACTCGGCATAGATACAATACCTCGATGGTGTTTAAACCCTTTGTCAGTGACTGGAGGCAATAAATAACGCCCAATTTCTTTTCTTTTTTTAGCAATTCCTCCATGGTCGGCATTTCCTCCCTGAATAATAAAGCCTTTCACAATACGATGAAAGTAGGTTTCGTCAAAGTATCCTTTTTTCGTCAGGTAAATAAAATTAGATTTATGATACGGTACTTCATCAAAAAGCTCAATCACGATGTTCCCATAGGATGTCTCCAAGCGGACGTATTTCTCCTTCACCAGTTTTTGGTAGTGAAAAAAGAACTCAATCGCGTTTTCCTCTGTGATTTTGAAGTCTTGAAGAGAAGGCTCTACAAGTACCGCTTCTTCAATGGTCCATGTTTTTTTTACAGGAGTTGATAGCGTATCTAGCACTATGGTGTCAGGCTTTGCGGCGGTCGACTTTTGGCTGGTATTTTGCTCCCCGGGAGTTATGGTTTTATCCCTGGATTGCTGACAATTAATGAGCAGGGAAAATAGACCCAAATAAAGAAGATAAATACTAAATTGTGGTATGGATTTTAGTGTTTTCTCTGACATAGCCTCAAAATTAAAACATTTGCCGTTACCGGGTATAGCTGCACAAGGCAAAATGACCCATCCATTGCGCTATCAACAGATGATCCGAGAAAATCCGGATCAATACACTCCTAAACACGCTGCTGTACTGGCCTTATTTTATCCTGACCAGAACAATCTCACTCATTTGCTGTTGATAAAACGGACGGTCGATGGACAGACTCATTCAGGTCAAATTGCATTTCCCGGGGGGCGTTGTGACCTATCTGATCCAGATCATTTGGCAACTGCTCTGCGCGAGGCTAGGGAGGAGGTTGGGATTCAACCGGATTTGATTCGAGAAATCACACCCTTAACTCCTCTTTATATTCCGCCCTCAAATCATTTGGTTTATCCATTTATGGGCCTATATCCCCATAATCAATTTGTCAAGGATGCGCGTGAAGTAGAAGAATTGATTCCCTGGTCTACAGAGACATTTATAGAATCCCCCAGGTATACCGAACACGTGGTAATTACAGATACTGGTGTAAAATTGAGTTTCCCGGCTTTTGATGCCCATGGACAAACTGTATGGGGGGCTACTGCGATGGTGTTGAGTGAAATAAGGGCGCTACTCACAGAGGTAATCTCTTAAAATGTGTATTTTTGCCCCCTAAATGGAACGTATGCTGTTGTTGAAGAAAAATCCTTTTGGCCATTATTTGGTGTTAAAAAAGTGGTTGATTCGTTATTTAGGAGCGTTGACACATCAACGATATAAAGGGTTTAACAAACTACAGATTGAAGGATCTGAAGTGATACGCCAACTCCCTGAGACCAATGTTTTATTTGTAAGCAATCACCAGACTTATTTCGCAGATGTGGTTGCTATGTTTCACGTGTTTAATGCGAGTCTCAAGGGTAGGGTGGATTCGATTGAGAATGTGGCTTACCTGTGGAATCCTAAACTCAATCTGTACTATGTCGCTGCTGCAGAGACTATGAAACAGAGTCTATTGGCCAAAATACTAGCTTATGCAGGTTCCATAAGTATTGAACGCACCTGGAGAGCAGAAGGACAGGATGTTAATCGGCAGGTTAAAATGAGTGACATCACCAACATTGGTCGCGCCCTTGAAGATGGTTGGGTGATTACTTTTCCTCAAGGCACCACCACACCCTGGAAACCTATACGCAAGGGTACAGCTCACATCATTAAAAAGTATAAGCCTGTGGTGGTTCCCGTGGTGATTGATGGTTTTAGAAGATCGTTTGACAAAAAAGGTCTTTTGGTAAAAAAGAAAGGAATTCTTCAATCCATGGTGATTAAGCCACCTATGGAAATTGATTATGAACAAGATACGGTTGAACAGATCGTAGAAAAATTAGAGTTTGCTATTGAGCAACACCCTTCATTTCTCAAAGTTCTTACCCCAGAGCAAATAGCTCAGATGGAAGAAGAAAACCAGCTAAGGCGATACAGTGCATCACAAAAAAAACGCTCCTAATGGAGCGTTTTTTTGTTTAGTTTCTGTAGTCCAGTGCAGGAGCCCTATCTCCAATTAAAGGGGTGTAGGTGAAATTTTTACCTCTTCGTTGACTAAATTCAGCTTTAGCTTGTTCGATTAATTTGGGTTTTTCGAACAACTCAATAGCGCTTAAGGTAATCGTTTTTGCAGCGACCATCATTCCTTTATGCGCTATACTTGTTTTTCCAGCAGCTACAGCTTGCCAACTGTGTGAGGGAGTGCCTGGAGCCCAAGTAGCAATGCGCATGCCCACTGTGGGAACTGCAAAACTCACATCCCCTACATCTGTTGATCCCCCCGGGGTACCGACTTCTTTAAAAGGAACAATTTTTTCAGCGGTACTAATAGGCAGTGGTTTTTCTAAAGTTTTAAAGATGCTTTCAGCAAATTCTTTTTCCGATTCACTGTAACTATATCCACCGACTTGAACCAACTTTTCATGAACCATGCGTTGTAATGTTATATTGGGTAGTAATTCGTGTGTACCGCCAATAATTTCATAGTCCATTTGGGTTTCAGTACCCAGGGCGGCCCCCTCAGCAGCTTTTACAATCCGGTCAAAAATATTCATCACCACTTGGCGATCTTTATCGCGGGCGTAGTAATAGACCTCTGCAAAGTTAGGAACTACGTTGGGCGCTTTGCCTCCGTCTGTAATGACGTAGTGAATACGAGATCCATCGGGAATGTGTTCACGCATCATGTTCACCATCATGTTCATCGCCTCAACGGCATCTAGGGCTGAACGACCCTGATCAGGAGCAGCTGCCGCATGTGCAGAGATTCCTCTAAATCTAAACTTTGCCGACTTGTTGGCCAGTGACGCAGCAGCTGAGGCACTGTGTGTCGATGCTGGATGCCAATGCAGCACTACATCCACTTCATTAAACAAACCTTCACGGACCATATACACTTTTCCAGAACCTCCTTCTTCAGCAGGACAACCGAAAAATTTAATTTTACCCGGAGTACCAGTTCGTGATAAATAGTTTTTCACTTCTATGGCTGCTGCTACAGAAGCCGTACCAAATAAATGGTGCCCACATCCGTGACCTGCAACCCCTCCAGCAGGTGCCAACATCGGAATCGCCTGTTGGGAAAGTCCAGGAAGTGCATCGTATTCACCCAAAATGCCGAGCGTAGGCCCTGATTCACCGTATTCTGCGATAAATGCAGTCGGAATACCCGCTACGCCCATAGTAATTTCAAACCCTTGTTTTCTGAGTGTTTCAGCCAATAAAGCACTGCTTTGTACTTCTTGATAACCCATTTCGGCCCAGTCCCAAATCTGGTCTGAGATAGCGGCATAATCAGCTGCTTTTTTAGTCAGTGATTGAAGTTCTGGCGTGCTTTTCTGAGCCCATATACCGGTGTACATCCCTAAGAACACACACCACATCAAATTCTTGGTCATAGTAGTAGTTTTAATTAAATATAATTAATTCAGCTCCTTGGATGAAATTTTTTTAGCACCGATGCTAACTTACTTCGGTCTACATGCATGTAAATCTCGGTTGTGGTAATACTTTGGTGACCCAGCATCTGTTGAATAGATCGTAAATCCGCTCCGTTTTCCAAAAGATGTGTGGCAAATGAGTGCCTAAAAGTGTGCGGGCTTATTTTTTTGGACAGACCTATTTGTACACCGAGTTGTTTGATGATGGTAAACACCATAGCCCGAGTCAGCGGGGCGTTACGCCGATTAAAAAATAAAAAATCTTCATATCCTTTTACGGGCGTCCACAAGTGTCTTAATTCATTTTGATACCTGATGATGCATCGAGCATTGTAGTCGCTCAGGGGCACTAGACGTTCTTTATTTCCCTTACCCAACACACGAATGAATCCTTCTTTGAAAAACAAATCGGAACATTTGAGTTGAACTAATTCGCTAACCCTAAGACCACATCCATACAAAGTTTCCAACATCGTGAAATTTCGCTCTCCTTCTTTAGTGCTTCGGTCAATAGCTTCAATTAATTGGTTGATTTCTTGCTCGGACAGGGTATCAGGAAGTTTTCTGCCTAATCGAGGTCGTTCTGTGATCCGCATTGGATGGTCAGTTCTCCACTGTTCCAACAATAAATACTGAAAAAAACCTCTAGCAGAAGTGATCATTCTCGCAGAGGTTGCTGGTCCTACACGCTTTGTCAAACCGTAAGTCCACGACTGAATATGTTGGTGATCAAGGGCTAGGGGTAAACCGATCGCCCCAAATTCTTCCATGTTTTTTGCGAGATCAACCAGATCAAATCGATAGCTCTTTATCGTGTTGTCTGACAACCCTCGCTCTAGTTTAAGGTACTGCAGATATCGTTTAATGGCATTTTCCCATTGCATGCTTAAAAATACACATCTTCACGCATAATTTGTAAATTGCGGGAACTTTGCGTTATAATCAGCAATAATCGATATGAAGTGGATGATCATCAATGGACCCAACATCAACCTGTTGGGTAAACGTGAGCCGGAAGTGTATGGAAACAAAACATTTGCGGATTATTTGGCCGAACTTAATACTTTGTTTCCAGAGGATCACATAGCTGAATATCAGTCCAATATTGAAGGTGAGCTGATTGATAAAATACAGCAGTCAGGATTTGAATACGATGGAATTATTTTGAATGCTGCGGCCTATACTCATACATCTGTGGGGATAGCAGATGCGGTTAAAGCAGTTCCAGCTCCCGTAGTGGAAGTGCACATTTCCAACACACATGCTCGGGAGTCCTTCAGAAAAGACTCCTTTTTATCTCCAGTCGTCAACGGTGTAATTTTGGGATTTGGTTTGGATAGTTACCGACTGGCCATTATGGCGCTTAAAAATATGACTCGTTAAATTCAAGGCATTCAATACGCAAAAGGGCGCCCAAAAGGCGCCCTTTTTATTGATTGGCATGGATGACTACAAGTGGATTACTTCTCCGTACGCATCAGCTACAGCCTCCATCACTGCCTCACTCATCGTTGGGTGAGGGTGAACTGATTTAAGGATTTCATGCCCCGTAGTCTCTAATTTGCGCGCAACAACAGCTTCAGCAATCATGTCGGTAACTCCAGTTCCGATCATGTGACAGCCTAACCATTCGCCGTATTTAGCATCAAAAATCACCTTGACAAATCCATCAGGATTTCCACCTGCTTGCGCTTTACCACTAGCGGTAAAAGGGAATTTCCCTACTTTGATTTCATATCCTTTTTCAATCGCTTGTTTTTCGGTAAGTCCTACTGATGCGATTTCTGGAGTGCAATAAGTACACCCAGGAATGTTGCCGTAATCCAAAGGTTCTACGTGCATTTGGGCTATTTTTTCTACGCAAAGTATTCCCTCTGCTGAAGCTACGTGAGCAAGTGCTGGACCCGGTGTGACGTCACCAATGGCGTAATAACCGGGAATATTGGTTTGATAAAAATCATTGACCAAGATTTTGTCGCGATCTGTAGCGATTCCAACGGCTTCTAAACCGATATTTTCAATATTAGTTTTGATACCTACTGCTGACAGAACTACATCTGCTTGAATAGAGATATTTCCTGTAGCCGTCTTTACATGGACTACAACCCCTTTTCCTGAGGTATCCACTTGGGTCACCTCGCTAGAGGTCATGATTTCAATACCCGACTTTTTGAAGCTTTTTTCTAGTTGTTTAGAAACATCTTCATCCTCAACAGGTACAATTCTCGGCAGATATTCCACTACGGTCACCTCAGTTCCCATAGAATTGTAGAAATAAGCAAACTCAATACCAATAGCTCCACTCCCAACAACCACTAGTTTTTTGGGTTGTTCCTGCAAAGTCATTGCTTGTCTGTAACCGATGATTTTTTTACCGTCTTGGGGTAAATTGGGCAATTCACGGCTGCGTGCTCCTGTAGCTATAATGATGTGTTGCGCCGTATATACGGTTTCTTTCCCAGACTCATCTTTAACCGAAACTTTTTTTCCAGGCTGCAGGGTGCCATAACCTTTGATGACTTCAATTTTATTTTTTTTCATCAAAAATTGAACTCCCTTGCTCATTCCATCAGCTACAGATCTACTTCTTTTAACCACAGCATTGAAGTCCTTGTCTACACCACTAACTTTTAATCCGTAGTCAGATGCGTGCTTTAAATACTCAAATACTTGAGCAGATTTTAAGAGTGCTTTTGTGGGAATACACCCCCAATTTAGGCAGACACCTCCCAAGCTTTCTTTTTCTACAACAGCGGTTTTTAATCCGAGCTGTGCAGCGCGAATAGCAGTTACATATCCACCTGGACCACTGCCCAAAACAATAACGTCAAATGCACTCATATACGTCTATTTTAAAGAATAGGTTTACGGCGGCAAAGGTACAAAAGATTTCTACTTAGCTGGTATAAATTCAAGTGCGGATCCATTGATGCAGTGCCTATTTCCCGTAGTTTCTTTAGGTCCATCATCGAAAAAATGGCCTAAGTGTCCTCCGCAATTGGCGCATTGCTCCTCGATTCTTGTCATGCCTAAGCTGCGATCAGTCGTGTAAACCACACTACCGGGAATGGCGCGATCAAATGAAGGCCAACCAGATCCTGAATCATACTTGTTTTGACTTTGAAATAAGGGTGCTTTACACGCTTTACACACATAGATCCCCTTGTCTTTAATCGCGAGTAATGGACTGGAAAACGGCGCTTCGGTCGCTTCGTTGCAGAGGACTTGGTAAGCCTGAGGATCAAGTGTTTGCTTGAGTTTTTCTCGATCTTGTTGCAC
>JALQVG010000074.1 GCA_023260435.1 Flavobacteriaceae bacterium
TCAAAGAGGGCTATTGGGCTGATTTAGTGCTTTTTGACCCTGCTGAATTGAAAGACAAAGCTACATTTGACAACCCGCTTCAGTATGCAGAAGGGATAGACGATGTGTGGGTCAATGGTGTTCAAGTTCTTCAATCAGGTACACACACAAATCAATTCCCAGGCGTTTTTGTGCGGGGTTCAGGATCAAAAAAATAATCAGTTACACACCCCCTGCTTGAGACAAAGCAATCAAAAGAACCAATTGAATCATCTGGTGGCCATTTTCATTAATCCACCATTCATCTAAAGAATGTGCATTAGAAGCCTTACCTCCAATACCTACGGTAATGGCTGGAATTCCTTTAGCTATAGGGATGTTGGCGTTGGTTGATCCTATGGTCAGTTCGGGTTTGGCGCCAAAAAGCAACGTGGCCCCCCAAGCTCGTTGTACCAAATCACTGTTGATATCCGTAGCTCCTGAGGGTCGGTTCCCGATTTTTTCTATCTCTGCGGTCAGCGATTCTCCTCTTCTTTTTCTTAGATTTTGGTCATTTAGTGCCTCGTCCACCGCTTCCTTCAAAAAGGTTTCCATGACATCCAGTCGGCTGGGATCTATGGAACGAACATCGATATCCATTTGTGATACAAAGGGAATAGAATTTACCGATGTTCCCCCAGACACAATACCCACATTGTAGCTTGTTTTTGGCCCTTGCTCTGTGTAGACATCAGCTTTTTCTACAAACTTATGGATAGCGGCACCCAGTGCATGGTGGGGATTGGCTAAACCAAAAGCACCCCAAGAGTGTCCTCCGGGACCATTAAAAGTCACTCTGTATCGGTATGACCCCAAAGCTTGATTGTTTATTCGTCCAATTGTTCCCCCATCAATGGATATAAATCGATCGATCTTGGGCCCGCCATCTCTGAATAAATATTTCATACCCCTTAAGTCACCAGGACCCTCCTCACCTACTGAGGCGACAAAAAGTAAATTTTCTTTCGGCTTGATTTGCTGGGAATTGATTGTTTGAATGATCGTTAAAAGCATGCTTAGGCCTCTAGTGTCATCAGCAATACCTGGTGCTTTAAGTGTATCATTTGCTATCTGTACCCTAACGTCAGTACCTTCTGGAAATACCGTGTCCAGGTGAGCATCAACGGCTATGGTCTGATTTCCTTGGGTTCCATATATCCATCCCAACACATTGCCCTCATTGTCCACGTGTACATCGGCCAATCCCAAATCTTCAAAATACTTTTTGACCGCTAAACCACGAAGGGTTTCCTTAAAGGGAGGTGCTGGAATTTCCGTCAACTCGATATGTCTTGAAATCGTCAACGGCTCAAGGTCTACTATGGTTTGGAATGCTTTTTTGATCTTGGGATGGTTGGCTAGTTTCCCAAGTTCCTGCTCCATCTTCTTAGGCACTTGAACCTGACTCTGCTGGGCAAAAGAAAATGAACATAAACTCAGAATCAGTAACGTCGGAATAAAGTTTTTCATCATGCTTGTTTTAAACTTTTAGTATGGGATCATTGTTCGTTGTGCGCTTCGAAAATGAATCAATGGGTGATCTTAGTTCAATGATTTAAAGTACGAAAAACCGAGATTCATAATACCGCTTTAAACAAAGAATTAAAGAAATGTACCTCGAAGTAACACCGATTAACAAATATCTATAGAGTGAAGTGAACTACCTCAAAATGAGTGAACTTACCTGAATATTTTGTAATATTAAGTAAGCCTAAATGTTACTTGATGAAAAAATATTGGAGCTACAACCTAAAATATCTATTGATTTTACTGTCCATTTGGTTTTCGGTTTCTTTTGGGGCTGGTATTTTATGGGTTGAAGAATTAAACAAAATACGTTTAGGTGGATTTAAACTTGGATTCTGGTTTGCGCAACAAGGGTCCATCTATGTTTTTGTTGTGTTGATATTTATTTATGTATGGCTCATGAACAGGTTAGATAAAAAATTTAACGTTGACGAAAATTAAGGCTTATGGATGTACAATCTTGGACATTTTTACTGGTTGGATTATCATTTTCGTTGTACATAGGTATCGCCATTTGGACAAGAGCATCCTCAACATCAGATTTTTATGTCGCTGGAGGTGAAGTAAACCCCATCTTAAACGGTATGGCTACAGCAGCTGATTGGATGTCTGCTGCCTCTTTTTTATCGATGGCTGGGTTGATTTCTTTTATGGGTTATGATGGGGGAATCTATTTGATGGGGTGGACCGGCGGATACGTTTTACTGGCTCTGCTATTAGCTCCTTACCTAAGGAAATTCGGAAAATTCACCGTGCCTGATTTTATTGGAGATCGGTATTATTCGAACGTAGCTCGAACGGTGGGAATCATCTGTGCACTGCTGATCTCACTTACCTATGTGGCTGGGCAAATGCGGGGAGTTGGCATAGTTTTCGCCCGGTTTTTAGAAGTTCCTATTGATACTGGGGTATACATAGGTATGGGTTTGGTTTTCTTTTATGCCGTTCTGGGAGGAATGAAAGGAATTACCTATACCCAAATTGCCCAATACTGTGTACTTATTTTTGCGTTTATGGTGCCCGCCATATTCATCTCCATACAACTCACCGGGAATCCCATACCTCAACTCGGTTTTGGAGGCCAACTATCCGATGGTACTTTTTTACTGGATAAATTAGACGGATTAAATCAAGAATTAGGCTTCCATGAATACACATCTGGATCTAAAGGGATGATGGATGTTTTTGCCATTACATTTGCTTTGATGGCTGGAACAGCAGGATTACCCCATGTGATTGTTCGATTTTTTACCGTGCCTAAAGTTAAAGATGCACGGATTTCAGCTGGCTGGGCACTGATTTTTATTGCCATACTCTACACTACTGCCCCTGCCATTTCAGCATTTGCCCGGACAAACTTGATTCGTGCAACTTCCAATATTTCCTACACTCATGTACCTGAATGGTTTACTAATTGGGAAAAAACAGGATTGATCAAGTTTGAAGACAAAAATTCTGACGGAGTCATTCAATACCTGGCCCATCCAGACTTAAACGAATTAACTATTGACAATGACATCATTGTCCTCGCTAATCCAGAAATGGCTCAACTTCCCAATTGGGTAATCGCATTGGTGGCCGCTGGAGGATTAGCAGCTGCATTATCGACTGCAGCAGGTTTACTTTTAGTCATCAGTACCAGTATTGCTCACGATTTAATTAAAAAGCAATTGAACTCAAAAATTAGCGAGAAGAAAGAATTGTTTTTGGCGCGTTTTGCTGCAGGGGCTGCGGTTTTAGTTGCCGGTTACTTTGGAGTAAACCCCCCAGGATTTGTTGCAGCAACAGTTGCCCTAGCTTTTGGTCTTGCCGCTTCATCATTCTTTCCTGCTATTGTCCTGGGTATTTTTGATAAGCGGATGAATAAACAAGGAGCCATAGCCGGTATGGTTACCGGAATCTCGCTCATGCTTTTTTATATGATTTACTTCAAGTTGGGATGGTTCACCCAAACTATACCTCCTTCAACAGATTGGTGGTGGGATATTTCACCTGAAGGCTTTGGGACCGTCGGCATGTTGGTGAATATTGTTGTAGCCCTAGTGGTATCAAGATGGACGACTCCACCGCCTGTGCACATTCAACAATTGACTGAAAGTATTCGATATCCTAGAAGAACTGCTTGATTCAGGAAAACCAACTTGTAATTTGTTGCGTAAGCTATTCTAAAGTGGACAGCGTAAAGAAACTCAATCCTGTAGTTGCTCGCTAAGATTGAAGATTTTAAGTATTAAAAACCCGAAAATCACACTCGATACAATAAGGGCAACATTGGTAAACCCAGTGGAACCAAATGAAAGTCTGATCAAAATAGTACAAATTACAAATCCCGTATTCCTTATAATCTGAATGTAACGTTCCGTATACCTGAAAGAAAGCAGCAGGATAAACACATCGGCTAGTATCAACAATTCAAAAAAATCATTGTAAAATATGGTGTTCACATTTTCTACGTGTGAAAAATTAATTATTTCATTGAGCCAGTAGTATAAACTGTTTAAGGACATCATAGCAAAACATAAAAGCAATATGATGCTGATCCCTTTTTTAGAGATTACAAATCTTTCTATTTTATTGTTTATCGCATTTTGAATAGACTTTTTTCTGTTTTTATTGAATAGAAAGATCAAGTAATACAAGATGAGGATTCCTGCCAAATCATAGATTAAATTTAAATTCTCCTGGGTTTGGAACCAGTCAACCTCAATGTCAACCTTAGGTATGTCTCCAAATATTCTTCGAATAAGGATTAAAGAAATTATCTCAAATTGTTTGGATAAGGCCGTAGTAAATGATCTGGGCAAGTACAATACGAGAAGATAAATTTCATAGATAAGTATGAATGTGAAGGGCGTATAAATCGCTGAAATTGGGTTAGTCAGTAGCTTATAATTACCCAAAAGCGTGATGGCGTCAAGTTTAATAAGGTAAATGAGTGCTAAATGAACTATAAAACCAATAATAGAAAGCCATAAAATTATCGTTTCAAAAGAGTTTTTAGATGAATCAGAAAACACTTTTTCGAATAGAAATACAATTATTTTTTCTAGTTTATTTTGGGTCATTACCAAATATAACAAATTAAATATCAATCATTTATAATTTGTTTGATAGTTAACTTACGAGTCACTCGTCGGTAAATTTAACGTGGGGTTGCCAATTAAATTATCACACCACATATCACGGTTGTTTATTCAATGATATGATCTCCCCTTCCTCCGCAACATTAAATCCTAATTTGATCAGCTCATTTTTCTCAGGACCGTTAAATAAGATCGGATTCGTATGGTTCATATGAATGAACATGATTTTGTTGCGCAACAGAGTTGACGATGTGCGAAATAATTCAACAGTTTCAGACACAAATGGGTGAGGGACTTCACTCATATCCCGGTGAGGGAGTTCTTTGGCTCCATAAAAAGTGGCGTCGATTAAAGCGAAATCTGCTCGGTCTACCTCGGCGAGAATATCTCGATCCCACAATGGCCATTTGTCAATATCTGGAATAAACAATACACTTCGCTCACTTGATTGTATGATAAATCCCACCGTCTCAGAAAACTCGTCTCTATGTGGTACCTGCATTGGGGTTACCTGAACAGCAGGACTAAGTTTAATTGGTTTATTGGGTTCGATCAACACCAACTCTATATTTCCTAGGGCAACTAACTGACTCCACGGAGCATTGTGTTCCAGGAATTGTTTCATTTTTGGAAGCACGTATACGACAACTCCTGAGGAGCCTTGCGCTTCTCTACCCAGGTTTAATAAACCCGCATAGTGCCCAATGTGCGCATGTGTTAAAAAAATCCCTGAGAGATTAGTCAATCCTGATGTTTCTTGCAGCTTTTGAAGTTGGTAGGTAAAATCTGGGGTAGCCTCAAACAACCAATTTTGTTTGCTTTGATGATCAGTAAGCCCCAGACTTACTACATGGCGCTTATTTTCCTCACCCCTCCAATGACGCATACAGTACTCTTCTGTGCACCCTGCTTGGGGATACCCCCCATCTTGTGCAACACCTAGAACAGTTACAAACTGCTGGGCGTTATTGGTTGCCAAAATTGACTGTGCGCTGGTCACCAGTGGGAGCAAAAAAAAGAGTGACTTAAAAAAATATTGATTCAAATTCAACGAGTTTAATTTGAAAATAAAAATAGCTTAAGGATGTGTATAAACAACCAAATAAACTGAAAATCAATTATTTAAAATAATAAATACTTTGTGATTAGTGGGGGATTTGTTATTTTGTAGGGTAATTGTATCATATTACAAGCAAATTTGATTTGCTTAAAAAGCGCTTTTCATCACGTTACTATAAAATCTATATCATGAAATCAAAAATCATTATCCTTCAGATATTGTTAATCTTGGTAGCTTGTAAAAGCCAAGAAACTTCTGATTTTTCCGACTATTTAAATTATGATGATTCCCCTTCAAAATTTTCGGGAGGGACAAAAGTAATCCCCATTGAGACGGATTATGGGACTTTTAATGTTTGGACAAAACGCGTAGGAAATAATCCCACAATAAAAGTCTTATTACTGCATGGTGGTCCCGGTGCTACAAGCGAATATTTTGAAGCGGCTGACTCATTTTTTCCACAAGGAAATGTAGAGTATTATTACTATGATCAATTGGGCTCTGGAAAAAGCGACAATCCTAACGATGAGCGACTTTGGAATATCGACAGTTTTGTAGAGGAAGTCGAACAAGTTAGAAAGGCGTTGAATTTAGACGCCACTAACTTTGTACTACTCGGCCATTCTTGGGGAGGTATTTTAGGGATTGAATACGCCTTAAAATACCAACATAACATGAAAGCCCTCATTGTTTCCAACATGGTCAGTTCGATCCCCGAATATGTGACCTATGCTAAGGAGGTATTGGGACCTCAAATGCCGGCTGATGTTCTGGATAAAATAGAGGCATATGAAATAAGTGAGGATTATACGAATCCGGAATACCTTAAACTAATAGAAACCTATTACTATCCAGAGCATGTACTGCGTATGAATCCAAGTGAATGGCCAAATCCGGTGGTTAGGGCATTTGCCAATCTGAATTATCCTCTTTACTTAAAAATGCAAGGCCCGAGTGAGTTTGGCGTTGTGGGAGATGCTGTATTAAAGGAATGGGACAGAACTGAGGATCTGAAAAATATCAGTATTCCAACCCTGACCATAGGTGCGGAATACGATACAATGGATCCAAAAGCAATGGAAAAAATGAGCAGATTAGTACAAAATGGGGAGTACCTATATTGCCCTCAAGGAAGTCATATGGCTATGTATGACGACCAAGAAGTGTATTTTTCAGGGGTGCTTAAATTCTTAAAATCATTGGAATAGAATCTTGTTTATCTTTAGATTAGATACGATTACTGTTTAAGCTATGGACAAACGCAGTTTTCTAAAAAAAGCGCCTATTCTGGGCGTATTGCCTTTTTTTTACCCCGAGATAGCGGATTTATCAGCTGGGGATATAGAAAGTCAACCTTCTACAGGGCAGGACTTCTGGGAAGAAGTTAGAGGGCAATATGCCTTGACATCGGACTTTATCAATTTGGAGAGCGGGTACTACAACATCGTACCGAGTCCAACCCTAGAAAAGCTTAAAACGCATATGACCTATGTGAATATGCGTGGCGCTCATTACATGCGCACCGAGCAAGAAAAGGACCGGAAAACCTCGGCTAGAGCTTTATCCGATTTTTTAGGGGTAGATACCCGAACAGCAATTCTGACGCGCAACACGACAGAGTCCTTGGATTTAGTAATTTCTGGGTACCCCTGGCAGGCAGGAGATCACGTGATTTACGCAGAACAAGATTACGGGGCCATGCAAGCCATGTTTAAACAAGTAGTATCGAGACACGGTTTACGGCAAGACATCGTCTCCATACCAAACCACCCAAAAGACGACGATGAAATCGTGGGTATCTACGAATCAAAGATCACGCCCCAAACCAAGATGTTGATGGTTTGCCATATGATCAATACTACGGGGCAAATCCTCCCGATTGAAAAAATATGCGCAATGGCTCACAAATACGGTGTAGAAGTGTTGGTGGATGGAGCGCATTGCATCGGCCATTTTGACTTCAAAATTTCTGAGCTGGGCTGCGATTACTACGGTTCAAGCCTGCACAAATGGTTGGCCGCTCCGCTGGGCAATGGATGGCTTTACATCGACCCAAAACACATCGCTAAATTGTGGCCTTTGTTGGGAGATGACGAGCGAGATCCGGCCAATATTCTTCGACTCAATCACCTGGGAACACACCCTGTATACAACACGCTGGGCATCAAAGATGCCATAGATTACCTACAATACCTCGGTCTTTCGCGCAAAGAGGAAAGGCTGAGGTATTTGCGGCTATACTGGATGGAAGGGTTAAAAGATATGCCAAACGTTGTGTTTAATACCCCCTGGGCATCTGAAAGAGCGTGTGCTATTGGCAATGTGGGTCTCAAAAACATGACTCCAGCAGTCATGGCGCAGAGATTGATGGATGAATACCGCATCTTTACCGTAGCGATTGACTATGCCAACATAAAAGGATGTCGAATCACACCTAATGTTTTTACTACCACTGCTGAACTAGATCGCTTTATATCAGCCGTAAAAGAATTGGCTACATCTTAAAAATATGACTTTTCGACCGTTTAAACACATGGGGCCTGGAATTGTGGTCACCGCCGCATTCATCGGTCCAGGAACCGTCACACTTTGCTCATTGGCAGGCGTGCATTTTGGTTATTCACTGCTGTGGGCTGTTTTGTTGTCCACACTGGCCACGGTGGTGTTACAAGATATGGCGGCGAGGATAGGGTTGATTTCCCAAAGCGGCTTGGCTCAATTGCTCAGGAATCAACTTAAGGGGTCTCTTTGGAAAACACCAGTTTTGACACTCATCATTTTAGCCATTGTGCTGGGCAACACGGCCTACCAAGCGGGAAATATTGGCGGAGGTGTTTTAGGGCTTGAAGCCGTGATAGGCACTGTAAATTACACAATAGTCGGTCAAAAGATCAATCTATTCCCCTTGGTTTTGGGGGGGGGAGCTTTTGCTGTATTGTCTCAAAAAAACGACAAACTACTGTCCCAAATCCTGACTGTCATGGTGTTGTTTATGAGTTGCTCGTTTGTCATCACGGCATGGTTGATCAAACCCCAACTCAGGGAACTGCTCAGTGGACTCTTTGTGCCCTCCTTCCCCAAGGACAGTCTATGGACCATCATTGGGCTTGTCGGCACCACCATTGTCCCCTATAACATTTTCCTTCACGCCTCGTTGATCCAAAAAAAATGGAGAGGAGTTGAATCGCTGACAAAAGTACAAAGAGATACCTACTGGAGTATTGGCCTTGGCGGTTTGGTTTCCTTGAGTATTGTGGTCTGCGCAGCGGGATCTGGTGTTGAAAAAATAAATACCGCAGTGGATTTAGCCCAAGCTTTAAGCCCGCTGTACGGCTCGATGGCTAAACTACTGCTCGGTGTAGGGTTGTTTTCTGCCGGCATGACTTCGGCCATAACTGCCCCTTTGGCTGCCGCTTATGTCGCCTGTGAATGTCTGGGCTGGTCTACGGAAGCGCACAGCCAAAAATTTCAATTCGTCTGGCGTTTGGTTCTGCTGGTGGGTGTTGTATTGGCCGCAGTGGGTATAAAACCTATTGCTTTGATCCACATGGCGCAAGTGGCCAATGGGATGCTGCTGTTTGTCATGGCTGGTTTGGTATTGTGGATGATCAATCAACAGTCCGTCATGAATCAATACGCAAATACGAAGTGGCAAAATATTTTGGGTGCAGTTGTCCTTATTTTGTCGATCATTGTGGGTGTAAAAGGCATTGACGGAGTACTTCAAATTTTTGGTTAAATGGATATCAATAGTGATCTAGGAGAGGGAATGGACCATGACAGCCAGATCATGCCGTATATCGACCGGTGCAACATCGCCTGTGGGGGGCATGCGGGTTCTCGAGAACTCATCTCGAACACCATTCGCGTCGCTCAGGGTTTTGGCGTGTCCGTTGGCGCACATCCATCCTACCCAGATCGGGCAAACTTTGGGCGCATCTCCATGAAGATGAGCCATCAGGAATTAAAACAATCCCTGCGTATTCAATGGGCGTTGTTTTATGAGTGCGCACAACTATGCGGGGCAACACCCACCCATATAAAACCACATGGTGCATTGTATCACGATGTAGCCCAAAAACCTGAGGTCGCCGAGGTATTTTTAGAGGTCATCGAGGATATTTGCCCTGAAATCACCGTAATTACCGCTGCTCACTCAGCGCTTTTTAACTTTACAACGCCCAAAAAAATCACCCTGTGGACAGAGGGGTTTATCGACAGGAATTACAACGCCGACCTCACACTGGTGTCCAGACATGAACCTCATTCGATCATTCACGACCCCAAACAAGCGCAACAGCAATTGATTCATCTGCGAAATGGGTGGATCCAGAGCGTGGATGGCAGACTACAGTCCATGCACGTCAACACCTGTTGCATTCACTCAGACCACCCCAATTCAGTGGCTATAGCAAAAGCTGTTTCTGCCGTAAATCGATTGCCATGAACGGCTCTTATACACTGACATACAGTCCAATGGGCGATCGAGCTTTGTTGATTCAATGGCCCAGTCGAATCGATACCGCGATCATCGAAGATATTTGGCGGCTGAGATCTGCCTTAGTCGATCCGTTAATTGTGGATTACATAGTGGCTTACCACAGTCTAACACTTGTTTTTTTAGCAGCACAAAAAGACTTTTCCCCATGGATTCATTGGGTTCAAGAACGCTATGCCGATACGAGCAACCGCGAGAAGACTGAGGTACCCCGTAAAGAAATAGTGCTGCCAGTGTATTACAACACTAAGGTTGCGCCAGATTTGGAGCGTTATTTGGAGCATAAGAAAATGTCCCTCAGCGAAATGATCCGCCTACACACCCAACCGCGGTACACGCTTTTCTTTTATGGATTTCAACCCGGTTTTATGTATTTAGGTGGGCTTGAAGCCAAATTAGTACACCCTCGCAAGGAAAAACCTTCTGCACAGGTTCGCTCTGGAAGTGTGGCGATTGGTGGTGCACAAACAGGTATATATCCCCACACGGCTCCAGGAGGCTGGCATGTTATTGGACATTGTCCACTGGTTTTATTTGACCCTAACCTATCCAACCCGTGTGTGGCCATGCCCGGAGATCTGATCAGATTTAGATCAATCGAACTACCTGAGTACCATCGAATACTGGAGATTCCCAGGCTAAAGAAAAACGAACTGTCCCGTGATTGAAGTGATCAAACCAGGTGTTTACAGCTCTGTTCAAGACCAAGGACGTTTTGGCTATGCGGTTTTGGGTGTCCCTCCCAGCGGGGCACTTGATGGTATTTCCTTCCGTTTGGCCAATGCGGTCTTGGGCAACAACTCCGATGATGCCGCCCTAGAAATTACTTTTGGCGGGGCAGAATTTAAATTTACAGTGGATACATCCATAGCAATAACGGGTGGTGATTACACCGCATCCTTGAACGACTGCAACGTTCCTATGAACCAGAGGATTCCTGTGGCGAAACACGATGTATTGCGGTTTGGCCCCAGAAAAACTGGTGTGCGCACCTACTTGGGTATTCAGGGGGGAATACTCACCGAAAAAATGATGGGCAGTAGGAGTTTTTACCCATCAATTACACCTGAATTTAGAATCAACCGAGGGATATTCATCCCTATTCATTCTCTTGAAAACAACCGTATAAGCATCGACAAATCAATTGAAAACACCCTGCTAAACCAGGTGTGCAGCACCGATTTCGACCAGTCAATCCCTCTTGAACTCAAGGCACATGTCGGGCCGGAACACAGCTTGCTACACCCCTTAGAAAGATTAAATTTAACCGGGGTTTTTACCGTTGGTCGAAACGATAGAATGGGGTATTTACTTCAAGAATCCGTGCCCAATCAAATACCACCCATACACACTTCAAGCGCTTTGCCAGGAACTGTACAATTGACTCCAGCTGGTCAGCTGATTATTTTGATGAACGACGGTCAAGTTACCGGGGGCTATCCTAGAATTTTTCAGTTGGATGAAACCGCCAAAGACATGTTGAGTCAGTGTGCACAGGGTCAAAAAATCAAATTTGTTCCCATAACTTAACTGTATTTTTTCCTCTCTTAAAAAAAAGTCCCTACTCATCCTTTTCTCAATACTTGATCGAGCTTTTTGCCTTTAGCCAACTCATCTACTAGTTTGTCGAGCATACGCACTTGTTTGACCAGCGGGTTTGTTATTTCTTCAATTTTGTATCCGCATATAGACCCTTTGATCATCGATGAGTTTTCGGGAAGCATGGCGCGATCAAATAGTTCTTGAAACGTCCATTGATCTGTTAGGGCTTCTTCGATGGTTTTTTTGCTGAGACCAGTCAACCAAACAAGCACTGCCAATAACTCAACAGTAGTCCGCCCTTTTTTCTCAACTTTTGAGACATAATGCGGATATACTGAGGCCAAAGTCATCTTAGCTATTCGTTCATTTTGGGATTTGCTGGAATACATTCTCCAATAAATATTTATTTCAAAGGAAAATAGTTAAAAAAAACCCGGTCTCAGGACCGGGTTCTAAAAACTAAACTAAATAATTAAAAAATCGCCTACTTGTTCACTGGTGTAGGATCGAATATCGAGGGTATTGGTGAAGGAGCATTCGCATTTCCGTCAATTTCATTTTGAGCAATAGGGAAACGCTGTGCGTGTTGTCCACCAGAGGTTGGATTAATCGCTAGAGCTATATCTGGATCTGTTTTACTCACTCTGGCAAAATCAAAGAAGGGCAAGTGCGTACCAAATAGACTTACATAGCGCTCTTCTAAGATTTCTCTAAGCAGCGCCTTATCAGCCGATATACCCGAAGCATTTTCAATGCCCCCTGCTTCAAAATCAGCAGCAACAAAGGCGCTGTATTTAGCCGTTAACGAGGCACTTCCAATAAAGCCTTTTCCTGAGTTCAAGTAAGAACGTAATCCATTTAGATGCCCAAGTGCCGTGTTAAACTGCCCAAGTCTGGCAGAACTCTCTGCTAGAATGAGTAGGTTTTCCACGTTCGATACCATGGGCATTTTTACATTCTGACCCGTGATTCTGGTGCTAGCACGTTCATCTATAGATACTTTTAAATAATCCCTTCTTCTTGATTCGTCAGTTTTTGCGTGATTTCTACTAGAAGAACCTGCAGGATCTAACAACCCTTGAACAAAAGTGTCCGCAGAGGAAAAATCCCCACCTCTAGAGCCATCTAGTACAATGTAATACAGATTACTGTTCTCTAATGTAGAGCCGTAACCTGAAAATCCTTTGGCATAGCTCATGTTATTTACATCTGTGGAAACGCCATCTAAAGCTTCTGTGTACGCTGCTTGATAGTTCTTGGTCATTAGATAAAATCTTGCTTTTAGGGTGTGCGCGACTTGAGTCCAAGCTGCGGCGTTTTTACCCACCAATAAGTCTTGAGACAGAACACGTGTTGCAGTCACTGATGACAATTGGACAATAGAGGCATCTAACAATGCTTGTACTTGATTAAATACCTCAGCTTGAGTATCAAATTCAGGATCTGGCGTACTGTATTTGCTATATGGAATATCACCAAAGAGTGCGGCCATGGTACCTATGGCATGGGCTTCGATGATATTTCCAATTCCTTTGATCAAATTGTCTTCAGAATCAGCTTGAATAATTCTATTTTGAGTCACAATTCCGTGGTATACAAAAGACCATTCACTATTTGTTTCCTCTGGAGCAATATTATACAAATAAAGGTTTTTATATAAATTTCCAAGGCCTTTCAATTGTCCGGTCCACAATTGAGAAATCCTCATGGTGTGTCCGAGTTGCAACTGTACATCCGCAAGTTGCATTCCTTTGATAATTAATTCATTGGGAACAGATGTGGATTGATTCGGATTTTCGTTAACATCCAAATAAGATTCACAACCTGAACTTATTAAGATTATTCCGAGGACTAAAACACGAGATAATATATTTTTCATGGCTGTTTGATTTAGTAATTAATGGTAATTCCGAACAAGAATGATTTTGAACCTGGATTGGTAAAGTAATCAAGTCCTTTTCCATTTCCGTTGCCAAATTGATTTACATCGGGATCAATACCTCGTAAATTTGTAAATAAAGCAAGGTTTCTTCCGGTTAAGTTGATATCAACAGAGCTTAACTTTAGCTTTTCGACAAGAGCGTTTTTCATTTCATAGCCTAAAGTCAATTCTCTAAAGCGCACGTAGCTAGCATCTCCTACAGCAAATTCACTGATCACAGACCCACCAAATCCACCTCCTAGCGTGGTGTACCATTTTTCATCCAACAGCACATCTCCACCTCCAAAGTTTTGGATATTTCCTCGTACGGTAGAACCTGCTGCAATTGTTGTACCTGCGTAGTTAACTATATCTGAAGGAACAGTTACGGTATTGCCCACATCCGCATGGGTACCAAAACCATACAATACATACCTGGTTCTCTCGGCTAAGTCGTTTCCTTGACTAGTGTCAAACAAGGCATTTAATTTTAACCCTTTGTAGTTGGCTCGAACTCCAAACGAACCTCTCCAATCTGGGTTTGGATCACCGATTACTTTATCTCCAGTAGGATCGAGTTGTGGAAAGCCATTTTTATCTAATTCGAGGTTGCCATTGGCATCTCTAAGCGCAGCTGAGCCTAACAATATGCCAAGAGGTTGTCCGACAACAGCGCTCGACTTTACGGAAGACCCACCAGTTAAGTTAACCGACGATACACCGCTTAAATCAAGCACCTTGTTTTTGTTGGCAAATACATTTCCAAACACACTGAGGTTAAAGTCATCTCCTTTAACTAAAGCAAATTCAAATTCAGTTTCCCAACCTTTATTCTCAATGCGCCCGGCATTCTGATAGATGCTGTTGTACCCTTCCGATGGATTTAGGTCTAAATAAAGCAATGCATCTCTAGTTTCGTTGCGGTATATTGTTCCAGACAGCGAAAGCCTATTTCTAAAGAACCTAAGGTCTAGACCTAACTCCAGCTCTCTCTTTTTCTCAAACTCCAAGTTCGGATTTCCTTTATCATCATTAACGCGGAAACCACCCCCAAAAGCATCTAACGAAATTAAATCAGAATAGCTCGAGTATGAGGCATTTTCATAAGTAGTGCTAAATAAATGTGCTCCAGGAGGAAGTCCAACCTCACCATAGGCCAATCTCAATTTTCCAAAAGAAAGCCCTTTGGTCATGTCCTCTTTAACTAAACCACCCCAGTTAAATCCTAATTCAGCACTTGGGTAAATAAAGCTCTTAGAACTTGAAGAAGCATCTTCGTAGGTGGCCCCTAAATTCATGTTTAAATAATCCTTGTACTGGAATTGAGACTGAACATATCCGCGAACCGTTCTAAACAATCTATTTCTTTCTTCATAATTCTTCGTGGCAGCAACTGCGGGGTTTTGCAGACGCGCATTGTATAAAAAATCTACAGCTTCCAAATACGTTTGTTTGCGTTGAGAATCATTCATCGCAAAACCAGAAATCAAGTTCAAATCCAGATTGTCCCAAGAAAACTGCATGGAAGAAATTAGCTCAGTATTGACCTCGGTTACATTAAACGTTTCGTTTTGATATCTTCCGTTGGTAGCTCCATCAGAGGAAAACATGGGGAAAAAATAAACGCGATCATCCGTGTATTGATCCAAACCAGAACGCAATACCACATTCCACCATGGCTTTAAAGTAGCTGTAAATTCTGTGGATGCTACTAAGCGATTTACGTCTGTATCACTCGTTTGCTCATATAGTGTCCAAAGTGGGTTATTGTACGTAGCTGAACTTGAATTCCCTAAATAACGTCGATAACTTCTATGTCTATCCTCTATCGGGTTTCCATTTTTGTCGAAGTACGTACCCTTGTACCCACTGATATCAAAATCAGGTGGTGTTCTCAAAAGACCTAAGTAAATACCAGCTGTATTTGACCCTTGTTGAATTCTGTTGGAGTAATTGGTTGAATAAATCACCTTAGAATTATTCTTTAACCAGTCCGCAAAATTATAAGTGGTAGCTAAAGTGAATGAGGATTTATTGTAATTAGAATTACGCATAATTCCATTTTGATTCACTTTGTTCATACTCATATAGTATGTACCCTTGTTATTTCCACCGGAAAGGTTGAATTGGTGCGTTTGTGTCGTTCCTGTGGTAAAGACCAAATCAAAGTTTCGATCGGTGTATACCTCCATGCTGTTTTTCTTAGTAATGGGGTAATACGCCACTCCTGTGTTGGCAAGAAAATATTCCCCAGAAGTATTGACAGCATCCGCTTCTCCACTACGAGCTTCAATCAAGTCTCCCCACGAGTTTGTGGCTGTTGGACTATACTTTCCATTGGCCCCTTGACCGTAGCTTTTTTGCAATGGGTGACGTACATTGATTAAGTCATAGGATATAGAGGTATTGTAGGACGCTCTCATTTTTCCCTCAGATCCTCGCTTGGTAGTGATTACGATAACACCCCCCAAAGCCTTTGAGCCATATATAGCTCCGGCAGAGGCTCCTTTAAATATTTGTATAGACTCAATATCGTTTGGGTTGATGTCATTTAATCTGGATTGTTGTGATATACCACCATCTCCATCTGATCCAAAGCCTTCAAAATTATCGTTATTTGTGGGCACCCCGTCAATAATGATCAAAGGTTGTGTTTGACCGATAATCGAACTTGCTCCCCGTATCTGAATGTTGGAACCTGCACCTGGGTCAGCACTGGTGGCTGAAATAGTAATTCCCGATGCTTTACCCGCTAATCCATTGATCAAGGTAGGCTCTCCAGAGCGAACCACATCATTGGCTTGCATTTTAGAATAAGTTGAGGCTATTTTATCTCTGTTCTCTTTAAAGCCAAGCGCAGAAACTACCACCTCATCCAGCGCATTATCCGTCATTAATATAAAATCATAGGTGTCTTGGTTGTCCACTTGTCGGGATGTTTTTCGGTACCCTATATAGCTTACAACAATGGTTTGACCCTGACGAACATCTAGTGTAAAGATCCCGTCAAAATCAGTGGTGGTTCCCGTAGTGGTCCCTTCGATAAGTACAGAAGCTCCTGGTAGTGGAATACCTGATTCATCAGTGACCTTTCCTTTGATACTTTTCTGGGCAAATGCTGCTACAGAAAAAAGTAATAAAAAGTGTAAAATGAATTTTCTCATAATCATTTGGTTAGATTTTAAGTTAATTTAAAAAAACTAAATTGATTTTTGATGATTTATCGATTTTCAGCAATTTTTAACGAAATTTAAGAAAGGTAAAAACTTAAGAAAATAGCCTATATTAGGGTAAATAGTTCCAACAATGACCAACGAAGAAAGCAACCAACTCTACCACACATTTGTATCAGAACTGTCTAGAATTTATGGCAGTTTTGAAAACTTTCAGTTTAAGAAAGCGACAAATGCAACGATTGCCTCTGAGCTTAATTACAGTAATTCTCAGTTTTCTAGATTGATTCACAATACAGCTTCACATGGTGAACTTGAGAGAGCAGTTAATGCCGCTCATCAGTTAGCTAAGCTCAAAAACTTTAGAAGAATTTTAAAGGGTACCGTATTGCTCAGCAGTATGGTAATCTCTTGCCTCGTTTTATTGTTAGCCTTTCAAAAAAAGGATTCCGAACCTAAAATTCCTTCCATGAAGGATTCATTTAAAAACTTATTCAAAGAAGACGAGGTGCGAAATTTTTACACCAAACTTCAAGACCTCCCCGCTGATTGTAGTTTTCCTAGTTACAAGTATCAAGGCGAATGGGTTTTAAACAACGCCATTCAAATCCCATTGTTTCGAGAAAAAAATGGATTTCATCTTCGAATCAGCAATGCTGTTTTATACACCAAGTCTGCCAATAGTCAAGGAACAATTATGGAGGGGTATGAATTAGAGACTATGGAAATATGGTATGATTTAGAAAAAAGAGTCATCGATGAATTTTTAGTGTCTGATGGTAACAATCAAAAAATACCTAAATACCAGGTAGATTTTTTATCCGACAAATCCTTTGTCAAATTAGCGACCTCCTCCTCTGTGATTAGACATGAGTTTAGTTTTGAAGAAACGGGTATTCAAAAAGAATCTTCCATCATCACAAGGGATATTAACTACGAATCGGATCAATTTGAAAAACTTGATCTGAAAGAACCTACTGTTAAAAAGGAACTAGAAAAAATTGCCTTTGGTCAAACTTCACGTAAACCGATTAACTGTGCATTAGCCCCCTATCCTAAAACTGATTTCCATCAAGTTGAGGAAGGAGACCAATTAAATTTTTCTTGTATGTTTAACATCAAAAACTACGGCAATACAAGTAATTTAAACAGTGTATTGCATGGCAAATCATTTAAACTAAAAAACCAGTACATCACCGCCATCTGCAATTAGGCTGTATTCCTATCCAGTACTCAAAAAACTTGTTAAGTCGATACACTGAGCCTTTGAGGTCATGTGTAAATAAACTATTTTGTTGTTAACGTAATAGTTAAAGAGCTATCTTTAGTAAAACCTCTTTATAGAACAAGTTATCCAACTTGGGAATAGAAAATCAAATACAGGTATGGGTTTCAGCTTTAGTGCTTATAATAAGCACTTTATGGTTAGTACATCACCTTCAAAAAACTCAAAACCGATGGGTGATCAAGTTCACCGATTGGTTGCCTCCCATACTATTTGCTTATTTGATCCCTGCCTTTGGGCGTTTTGTTATCCCCTTTGAATCAATAATACCCTCACTGAGTTGGTTTAGTAAATCATTTTTGATACCAGCGGCTGTTTTCAGCGTCATGGCTGGACTAAATATTCGCTCACTAAAAAGTGTTTGGCCCAAACCCATCATGTTATTTTTATCCGGATCGTTTATCATTGCCTCATTGCCTATTTTAATTCTCGGGGTAGCTAAGTTGTTCTTTGTAGAGATTTACCTGGATTGGCAAAGTACTGATTTGTGGAAGGGATTAGTGCCTATTGTGGGTAGTTGGATAGGGGGGTCAACTTCACAGGTAGTTTTAAAAGAAATTATTGACACACCCGATCCGCTATTCCTATCTGTATTGTTGATCGACAATATAGCGGTCAACATATGGACAATCCTTATGTTTCAATGGATCAAAAAGTCGGATCAAATAGATACCAAATGGGGTATACAAAAAGAAAAAAACACCGAATTAACTGCCGATGAAAAAAAAGGAAGCTGGTGGTCCTTAGAACTCCTATTTATTATAGGATATTCAATCATATCGTATTGGCTGCCTTGGTCCTTTTTGACCATGATCCTGTGCGCCAGTTTTTTAGGAGTACTGATCAGCGTATTAATGCCCAAATGGAACCCGGCCAATAGTCTCCGATGGGCGGGTTGGTTGATCATTCTGGTTATGGTCTTTTTAGGGTTTAAGCTGGATTTCTCCCATTGGAACATCCCGCTATCATTAGTCTCCGTAGTCCTGGTCTGGTTTGTATTTCACGCATTATGGATCGGTCTACACACCTATATTTTTAGAGTGCCTAGTGCGTGGTTGGCTATTACCAGCATGGCCAATCTAGGCGGAATATCCACCGCCCCAGCGGTAACCGCCGCTTACGATCAAAAATTAATGCCTCACGCCGTATTGCTCTCCATACTGAGTATGGCCACTGGAACCCTCTGGGGCTTATGGACCATCTACTGGATTCAGCAACTTTTTGTCACTTTATAAACTCCTTGCTCTATGAAAAACCAATCGTTAATGCTGCTTTTTTTACTTATTGCCTTCCAGGGTTTTGGGCAAAAATATGCCAACAATGCTGTTTCAGCGGCGCATCCATTGGCTACAGATGCAGGTGCGCTTATGTACCAACAGGGTGGGAATGCCTATGACGCTGCTGTAGCTGCTGCATTTGCCTTGGCTGTAGTCGAACCCAGTATGAGCGGATTGGGTGGTAGACTGCAAGCTATTTACCAAAACACTGAGGGTTTAACTCGAGGTATTGACGCTTCCACCGAGGTACCATCAAATTATAAAAGCACCCAAGAAAAATATTCGGAAGGCTATGAAACCATAGGGGTACCTGGTGTTGTACGTGGTCTTGAAAAGCTCCACGCTGGAAACGGTGTACTGCCATGGAAAACGCTTTTAGAGCCAGCGATCAAGTATGCGAAAAATGGTTATGAGATCTTACCTGGAGAGGCTGCGAGACAAGCTGCTGCCAAAAGTTCAATCGAAAAATACCCCGGTACAAAACAAAATTTTTTAACCTCAAATGACCAAACTTACACAGCAGGATCAAGGGTAGTACAAAAAGATTTAGCCCGAACTCTAGAGGTTATTGCTAGGCAGGGGGCAGATGGATTCTACACGGGAAGAATTGCACGGACCATAGCTAAGGACATGAAAAAAAACAATCATATACTCAGCTATCAAGACCTTAAAAACTACCAAGCTTTGGATTTGAGAGTGTTGGAAGGCACTTTTAGGGGGCATACAATTAAAAGTCTTTACCTTCCTTCCTATGGCGCAATAACCCTTCAAATACTGCAGATTGCCGATCATTTTGCAACACCCACAAACAATACAGAATGGACCAATCAATTAGGACACGCTTCTGAAATTGGCTACCAACACCGAGCCTTTCAACAAATCCCTGATTCACTAGCCTCAATACTTTCCCGAGAAAAAGCAGCTTTTTGGGCACACAAAGGAAAACAACTTACACAGAGTGAATTACAGGAAAACACCACAGGAGAATCCTCAGCTGTCCAAGGCCACACAACTCATCTGACCACGGCTGATAAATGGGGCAACGTAGTGTCACTCACCCAAACTCTAGGGCCCAATCTAGGATCAAGAGTGGTTACTCCCGGGCTAGGGTTTCTCTATGCCGTAACATTGGGCGGCTATCTCGGTGATTATAAACCGGGAGATCGTGCCCAATCACATATATCTCCTACCCTAGTAGAAAAAGATGGAGAGATACACTTGGCGCTTGGAGCTGCTGGAGGCAATAAGATTGTCATCGCCGTAGCCCAGGTAATCAGCCGGTATGTGGATCAAGGATACTCCTTAGATGAATCTTTGGCCCTTCCCAGAGTATACCCAAACGGTAATCGCTGGCAGATAGAAAACCACGACGGCCTTTTCACTCGTTTAGGATCTGGAGACCAATTATGGAAAACCCCAGAATTTACTGATCAAAAAGCCTATTTCGGTAGGGTTCACGCAGTGGCCTTAGACCAAAAGACCCATAGTTGGATAGCAAGCGCAGACCCAGATTGGGAGGGCACTGTACGGCTTGTTGAATAATCTTGCGGAGACTGTAACTATTAGACCTTTCGGTTAACTCATAAATCTATGACTACTACCCATTGAATAACGGGAAGTAGACATAGACGATGAGCATGCTAGTTCAGCTAAAAAACACTGAAAAAATTAAGGAAGCCTAAAAATATCTTCCACTGAACAATTCAATGTTTTTGAAATTTTCAAAGCCAAAACTGTAGAGGGTACATAGACCCCATTTTCAATAGCGTTGATACTTTTCCTGGAGACCTCCGCTTTGATAGAGAGTTCCTCCTGAGTATAACCAGCTGATTTTCTGAGTTCTTCTAAATTATTGAGAAGCTTCTGATGGTTTTTACCCATGCTTACTTCTTTTCAAATTGATTCACGGCATCTGTTAACTCTTTTTCAGTGTTTGGATAGAGGTATCCAGCAATCATCACGCCTACACCAATTAATCCAATAAAGGCTCCAACGCCATTCAAAATAGCTCCTAGAAAAAAATACCCTAGGGCAAATAGTCCCGCACCCACAAAAATCGTGATGACACCACCCCTGCGGTAATCAATAGGTTCTTTCTTGCGTTCCTCAAAAATATTGAGCAACTCCTCCACCTTAGTGGGGTCATCCAGATGTTTCGCGATTTCAATAACCGCCTGCCGCTTTCCTTTGGCATCTTTGTATTGCCAAAAAAACACCCCCAAAGGAATGATGATACCAGTCAACATTCCCACAACGGGGATAATAATTCCTACTTCCATAGTAATTGTTTAATGATTAATGTAACGCAAACGTAACATTATTTTTTATGAGAAGCAAACGTTACATAAAAAATTGAAGGCAATAGGGTAAATTAAACCCCAAACACCACCTCTTTTTCGAGATAGAATCGGGCAAAAAGTTCCTCACTATACCAGTTATTTACCCGCGCCAGTTGAATCACTTTTTTGTGGGATTCGTGCTGATAGGCATACCGCAATCAGTTTGCTAACCAAATTAGTCAGAACGGCATTGAGGGCCTGGTGAAGTTTTTACAAGATCGTAATAAGCAGTTAGCGACTGCTAAACCAGCAAACTAATTGCGCTCGATCACTTTGACCTGATAGTGCGACTCGATTG
>JALQVG010000109.1 GCA_023260435.1 Flavobacteriaceae bacterium
CTTTTTCCGTGAGGTTGTAATTTTCACCAGTTAACCCCATTAGGCTTTTTCACCATGTTAGGGTTCCTTGCAATTTTAACGTTAGCTTTTTTTTCCTCCTGCTCTTCAGGCGGAGGTGAAGACACTCCAACACCACCACCTCCACCAGTGATCGAAGCTCCGGGCAAGTCCGCCCTAACAGCCCCTGCCAACAACGCTCCTTGCCAGGATGTGAACACAGCGGGCCAGGTGACCTTTCAGTGGAGCGCAGCGACCAATGCAGAGACGTATGACCTAAAGATAACGAACCTAAACACCAACGCCTCGAGCTCCCAAACAGACATCACAGGGACATCTAAGGCGGTAACCTTAAACAGAGGAATCCCGTACTCCTGGCAAGTAACCGCCAAGAACAAGGGAACCACCACCACAGCAAGTGATACCTGGAGGTTCTATCTAGCTGGTGATGGAGTGGTGAACTACGCACCCTTTCCTGCCTCCCCTTTAAGCCCGACACCTGGAGCCACCGTAACGCCCACAGAGGGCAAGGTGACAATCAGCTGGGAGAGCGGAGATGCGGATGGAGATGCGCTGACCTACACGTTGTACGCAGATGCGGTAGACGGAGCTCAAAGCCCGGTGGCTAGTAATGTAACCACCACCTCATTTGCCCTAAGCGTACAGGCGGGCACGGTATACTACTGGCGCGTGGTGGCCAACGACGGAAAAAACACAGCCACGAGTATCTTGTACACGTTTAAGACGGCGGGGTAATTAAAAATCAAGCACCAGACCTATACTTGGAATCAAAGAGCCTTCTTGGGCCGGTATGGCCGCTAATTGAGGGGGCGTAATCAGCTCGCCTTGATCCGTTCTGAGCAGACCGTATTGGGTAGGTTCTGGAGTGCTACGCCCTAGGGCGTTTTGAATTTCAAGAAACAGGTTAAATGCGTAAGAACGTGTGTTCCAACGTTTGTCAATACGCAGATCTAACTGGGCAAATGCTCCCAAACGCTGATCTCCCAAGTGGGTATAATCCAACTGCAGTTCTGGATAAGAGGACAACGATCGTTCCACATCCACAGGAGCATATGGAGTAGTTCCAGCATAGCGAAATCGTCCACTGACTTCCCAATTGCGGTTTAATTTTAGACCAGCCGTGGCAGAAAGCAGATGGCGACTGTCCCAGGTCGATGGACGAAGAACACCATCTAGACCGCTGAATTCTGAAAAAAAGTAGGTGTACGACATAATCCCATACAACCGGTCCACCAGCCTTTGTTGAAGCAATAACTCAAGGCCCTTAGTATTTCCGTTGCCCGTAAATAACAAGGGTTCATTCCCTAATACTTCAAACCCAGCGCCTTTATTGGCTATCGATACCCCATCCCTGAGTGAAATGGGATAATTGTGGTATTTTTTATAAAAACCCTCTAGAGTGACTATCGCACTGGGTGACAAAGCTTGCTCTAGACCTAAAACCAAATGGTCACTGCGCAAATATCTAGCTGACTCCTGGTGCGCATAGATGCCTGTGGTGGATTGAAACCCTAGTGCCGTATAAGTGGGTAGTTTAAAGTAACGACCTGCAGATGCATTCAGGGTACGGCCTTTTCCCAAATTTAGACGAGCCGATGCCCGGGGTGAAAGCGTTGAAACAATGGATGAGCCGCTCAAAAAGGTGTCGTCATCGGCCCTAAGCCCTAAAGTGACCCCGAGTTGATCTGAAAATAATTGTCTCGAAGCTTGTCCCCAAAACCCCCACTTTAAGAAATCGATATCAGCGTTGTAGGCGTTATTGAAATAAATACTGTTGGTGTTATTGGCATACAAGGACTGTTGGAGGTGTGCTCCCGACTTTAAAGTCCAGGCACCTTGGCGCACAGAGCGCTGGAGTCTGATTTTGGTTTCCTGTTCTCTGGATTGATTTTCAAAAACGAGCCCAGTTCGGGCGACATTATTTCGAAAACGGCTAAAAGTATTATCTAGAGTGTTCTGACTTAGCGTCACCAAAGTTTGTGCATTCCCACTTGGAGACCTGTGTTTCCAGGTTACCCCAAAGGTTTGGGTGTTTTGTTCTATGTAGGGCACTTGTTCTAAAGTAGCTTCTTGATCGGCTGCATACACTTCAGGAGCTTCCACGGAAAAATCATCGATAGATCCCAACCCTAAAAAAACCAATTCATTGTAGGCGTCAATCTCATGGCGCACTTTAAACTGGTAATCCCAATAATTTGGTCGAATCGGCAGGCCAATCAATGCAAACAAGAACTGTAAATAACTCCGCCTTACTGACGCGATATAAGTGGTTTTGCTGCCTAAGGGGCCCTCGGTAGTCAAGGCGGCATCGCTTGCGCTGACGCGGATATTGGTGCGCGCCCGTTCTGAATCTCCATTGCGCTGTTCAAACTGTAGTACTCCAGACAAAGGATTGTCGTATTGGGCTCCAAAAGCAGAAGTATTTAAGGTCACTTGCTGGATAAATGAAACGTTGAGCATGCCGACGGGACCCCCACTGCTGCCTTGGGTGGAAAAGTGATTGATGTTGGGTATTTCCATGCCGTCCAAATAAAATACCGTCTCGTTGGGGGCGCCCCCACGAATAATTAAGTCATTGCGAAAACCGCCAGGGGATGGAGCAACTCCCGGTAAGGACTGAGCAACGCGCACCACATCATTATTTCCTCCTGGATAATTGGCTAGTTCAACAGCGGATAGTGTTTGAGTAGATAAAGGAGACTCCCTGTTTCGGCTGCTGTTCCATTGGGTCAAAGTCACTTCATCCAGTGACTGCGCAGATTCTTGAAGTGTGATAGACAAGGGTGCATTTCCCTGGGAACGGACAATGGTATTGGGCAGTACCACATCTTGATACCCCAAAAATGAAACGATTAGGTTGTAGGTATTTGGGGGGATTTGCCTGAGGACAAATCGGCCCTTTTCATCAGTAACTGTACCGTAATCAGTGGACTCTAAATATACGGAAGCCCCTTCAATAGGGGCATCAAAAGCATCTTTAACCACACCAACAAGCTGGCCATAAACAGGGGCTGATGTTTGCGCGTACGCATCAAGCGGAAGAATCAGTAAAAAAGCTAGTGCTGAGCAAAAACCATAAAAAGACTGCTTCATTTTGTCTAATATTTATTCTGTAAAGTTAAACAAAAATGAAGCGATCTAACCAAATAAGTATTGTGCTCGTGTTAGGCTACTTGTTGCTTAGCAACTACCCACGCAACAATGCCACCGGCAATACCGTAATACATCACACTCCACACAGCATCTACTGAAACGGCTGTCAAGTCAACCAATTGGGCAGAACCATACTGAAGGGCACCAACACCTGCTCCGACAAAAAGCCCCACTAAAGCTCCCGTTTTAAATCCTTCGAAAAACTTGAAATCACGGGCTTTGTTGACCATTAGAGCAACTACAATCGCTTGAATAAAACTGCCCAAAGTAATCATTCCAAGGTCCATGGTAATCCCTTGTGGCATATTTACTGTGTGGGCAACAAAAAAGTCTACCGCAAGAAAGTTGTAAAAACCCCAGCCCATGAAATAGAGCCAAACAAAAGCAGAAAGGACACCCAAGAGTGTAGATTTAGTATTCATCGTTATGAACTTTAACTAGTTATCACTTTAAAAATATCAAAAATTTGTTCGAGAAAGTCGCAAAAATTACGGAACTATCCATGGTGGAGTATAAAAAAAGTGATCAAACCGAGGTATTTGCCTAAATTAGTGGTTGAGCCAAAGTCAGAATTTAACATGTTGCTACAAATCAAGCCGTTGTGTTTCCTATTTATCCTGTTCATGGGAATTAATCTTCCAGCTTTTGGACAAGAAACCCCTCCATTTCGTTATTATGCAGCTCAAGAATATCAGGCAGCAGCTCAAAATTGGAAAATAACCAACAATACAGACGGCGAAGTTTTTTTTGCCAATAATGAAGGAGTCGTTCATTTTGACGGGGCACATTGGCAGACCTTAAAGTCAGTCAATCAGAGTATTGTGCGTTCGGTACATTACACAAACAACAAACTGTATGTCGGTATGTACATGGAGTTTGGGTACTACCAAAAAGATGAATTTGGGTCTTGGCAATACACCTCACTTTCTGAAAATATTAAAAGCAAACTCATTGAAGATGAGCAGTTTTGGAACATACTTACTTTAGGAACACAACTGGTTTTTCAATCTTTAGACCAGCTGATCGTCCATGATCCCGTTAAAAACACCTTTCAAACCTTAACCCCTAAAAATGGAATCACAGGAGCATGGGCCCCTGCAAATAGTTTATACGTTCAAGATTCCAACAAGGACTTATTTCTAGTTGAAGGGGGCCAATGGATCAAAATTGCCGAGGCAAGTGACCTGGGAAATGCGCTAGTAGTAGGCATGAAAAAACAGCAAGGCTTGCTGACTGTGGTGAATGAATGGGGTGAATTTAGGGCCTATAATTCTGAAAAATGGTCGATGGCTTTGGATACTGGGCTTAGAACTGCCCATGTCTACTCAGCTGTCGTTCTTGCTGATGGAGGCTGGGCTCTAGGGACTATTTCAGACGGGATCAGTGTCTGGGATGCTCAAGGCCGCAAACAATATGAGCTGGGCAGCAGCAACGGAATAAAAAACAACACTGTATTGTCCATTCATCAAGATGCACAAGCACACATTTGGTTGGGATTAGATAATGGAATCATCTGCATCAACAACCAAGCTCCATTGCGCAGCTATGTAGATCAACAAAGTGAATGGGGAACGATTTATGCGTCAGCTCAATGGAAAGACATCACCTATTTGGGTACGAATGTTGGACTTTTTTACCGAGATCAATCCATGCGCCACTATGCGCAAGTACCCGGTTCATCTGGACAAGTTTGGTCGTTATCCATCCATAAGGATGCTCTGATTATGGGACATCACCTGGGCTCATTTGCCGTAGAAGGAACAAAACTGATCCCGATTAGCTTGGGTACAGGAGCTTGGACATTTACCCAAATTCCTGAAACCAATAGGATGGTTGTCGGTACTTATAAAGGTCTTGAACTGCTTGAGTGGCAGGGAAAAAAATGGAATTGGGTGGGTAAAATAGACGGGTTTAATCTATCTGCGCGCTACTTGGAAAGTATCGACCAACAAAATTTTTTGGTCAGCCATGAGTATAAAGGAATCTACCGGCTAGCGTTGTCTCAAGACTTCCGCAAGGTTTCTCGTGTGGAAAAATTGGAGGAACCGGAAAAAGGGGCACACTCCGCTTTAGCCACATTCGAAGGGGCCGTGTGGTACCACGCACCAAGCGGACTCTGGAAATACGAGGCAAATCTGCAAAAATTTACCCGCCAAGAATGGGCGGACGAACCATTGGGGAATGATCCTTATTACTCAGGAAAAATGAGTTCATTTGACGGACAATCACTTTGGCTGTTCAAACAAAATAAAGTGGTACAAATCTTACCCGCATTAACTAAAGGGACCTATCAAGTGAAAAATTTCCCGATGGCCATGGAAACCTTAAAGCCGATGAGGGGATTTGAAAACATAGGTCAACTGAGAGGGGATCAATACCTAGTTGGGGGCGTAAATCAGTACATGGTCATCAACCAACAAGCTCCGTTATCCAACGCACCCCTGCCCCTTATTCAGCGCATACATGGGTTGGACCAAAAAACAGCGGATGTGATTTCTATACCATTAGAAGGAGGCGAGCTACCCTACAACTACAACACGGTACAAATAACCCTAGGTGCACCTGCATTTACGGTCTACAAGAAAACACAATACCAGTACCGACTTTTGGGACACCAGGAAGATTGGACCGATTGGACTGACCTAGCTGAGGTCACATGGGCCAGTCTTTCCCCCGGAAAATACCAGTTTGAAGTGCGTTCAGGGTCATCAGCCGAACAACCTTCTGAAGTGCTCACTTATCAATTCAGCATTGCGGCACCCTGGTATTTACATCCCTTGATGTGGTTGATCTATTTGGTAACCAGTCTAGCGGGCATTTGGGTCATACACCGCTCTTACTTGCGCTACTTTAACAGACAAAAAAACAGAATCATGGAGGAAAATGAGCGAAAAAACGAGCTCGATCAACTTCAAATAAAACAACAATTTATCCAAGACAAAAATCAATTCTTAGAGGATCAGTTTAGCCAGAAGAAAAAAGAACTAGCCAATACGTTACTCCACTTGAATAAAAATGTAGAATTACTTATTGAGGTAAAGGAACAACTTGCTCAATCGACCAGTGGAGGTGAGGCATTTAGAGATATCATCAAAAAAATTGATGAGAACCTGACGGATGAAGATTCGTGGCAATTACTTGAAGATGCGTTTAACAATGTAGATCAAGAGTTTCTTTCTAAATTAAAAACTGAATTTACCGAGCTGAGTCCCAGTGAACTAAAGCTATGTGTCTATCTAAGGCTTAACTTATCCACTAAAGAAATAGCTACATTGCTTAACATTACTCCAAAGAGCGTAGAGATCAAGCGATATCGTTTGCGAAAAAAATTGAATTTAGGCGGTGAAGACCATTTACAAGACTTTATATTGGGTTATTAATGGATGAAAAATCAATGAATACCACTACAAAAGCACTACAGAAGAACAATAGACCTAATATCAATTAAGTATAATTATTTCATTATGAATTACTTACACTTCTTTTAAAGTTGATGTGTATTTGTAGTTCCTCTACCATTGCATTATTGAATTTTGTTTAAGATTTTAGTGAAAACTTAAAACTAAATAAAAATGAAAACAACAAAATTGACATTGATGGCCTTAATGGCCTTGATGATGGGATTCACTTCATGTTCTAGTGATGACGAAACACCGGCTGTTGAAGAACCTGCACACCCACTTGTAGGTAGCTGGAAATTAACAGCGGCACCTGGTTCACTAGGTGTAGGTCCTGCAGCAGGAGATTACAGCTGGTGGTCAAACGATGCTCAAGTAGTTACCGACAGAGCTTGTTTGTTTGATGACCTATATGTTTTTGAAGCAGACGGAACATTTAAAAACGTTCAAGGCGGAAGTACTTGGTTAGAAGGATGGCAAGGTGTTGAGGCAGATGGATGCGGAACTCCTGTGGCCCCTCACAATGGAGCTACTCCAGGAACATGGGCGGTAACTAACCAAACTTTAACTATTTCTGGTGCTGGTAGCTACATGGGACTTGCCAAAGTGCACAATACAGGTGAGAATGGTGCCCCAACCAACAACACCATCAACTACAGCATGAGCTTGACCAACAACAACACGACACTTGAATTGACCATTTCTGGTTTCCAAGGTGGTGGAGAAACTTGGTTCTTTAGATTTACCAAGCAGTCATAATTAATACCTTTCCCTATGCCTAGAGCCCTATTGTCCACCGCGTTTTTTCTCTTCACCCTATTTATATCCTGTTCCAAAGACAGTGAAGATGTGGTTGAGGGGCCAGCAGCACCAGTAGCTGAAACACTCAGTGAAGCTGACCGCGTTGGTTTGGTGTGGTCCGATGAATTTGATTCAGGAACCTCCCCAAATCCAGCCAACTGGACTTATGAAATCGGAGACGGTAGTGCTCAAGGCATCCCGGGATGGGGTAATGGAGAACAACAATTCTATACCAATAGACCAGAAAATATCGATGTAGCCAATGGTTTTTTGACCATCACTGCACGTGGAGAAAACTATTCAGGCAAAAATTACACCTCAGCCCGAATCAAAACACAAGAAAAATTCAGCTTCAAGTATGGCCGTATGGTCGTACGTGCCAAGCTACCCAGTAAATCAGGCACATGGCCTGCAGTATGGCTATTGGGCAATTCAATCACCCAAGTGGGTTGGCCGCGTTGTGGTGAGATCGATGTGATCGAACAACGAGGTTCAGACAAAACTAAAATTATGGGCGCCGTTCACTGGTTTGATCAAGGAACCAATGCCAATGCCAAATACGACAAAGAAGTTTCTGTGGCTGGATTGACTACAGAATTTAAAAAATATACGTTTGAATGGACCCCTACTGTGGTGCGCTATTTTGTGGACAACACAAAATATTTTGAGATGACCATCAATGAAAGTATGCCCTTCAACGACCCATTCTTTATAGTGACTAACATCGCCATGGGAGGCACTCTTGGAGGACCCATCCCTAGTGGGTTTTCCACAGATAAATTGATGATCGATTATATTCGCGTTTATGAAAACTAAACTAATGAGCCTTGGGGCTATCGCGTTCAGCGCCCTATTATTCACCGGATGTGTGAATCAAAACGAAAAAGAAAATACGGAAGTTCCTGAAGGGTATACCCTCTTGTGGGCTGACGAGTTTGAAGGAACTGGTCTACCTGACACTGAAAAATGGATTTTTGAGACCGTTGCTCCTGAAAATGGAAGCTGGTATAACGGTGAGTTGCAGCACTACACCCAACGCACTGAAAATTCATACGTCAGTGATGGCACACTGAAAATTGTCGCCAAAAAAGAAGAATACAACTCAACAGGCACTACAAAATCATACACTTCAGCACGCATGAACAGCAAGCTGAGATTCACTTACGGAAAAGTAGAGGTTCGCGCTAAACTACCCCGTGCAGCAGGTACCTGGCCAGCTATCTGGTCTTTGGGAAGCAATTTAGAGCAGGTAGGATGGCCCGCATGCGGAGAGATTGACATAATGGAACAGCTTTTTGAAAACCACCTCATGGTTCAAAGCGCGATTCACGTTCCTGCACGCTATGGAAATGACCCTGCATTAAAACAGGTAAATGTCAGTGATGTGACAGAAAACTTCCATGTTTATGGGATGATTTGGACTCCAGAAAAAATAGATTTTACGGTGGATGATAACGTATTCTTCACCTACAACCCTGAAGATAAAAATGAGGCCAACTGGCCATTCAACAAAGATCAATTCCTGTTGCTCAACGTAGCTATGGGTGGTAATCTAGGTGGGGCTGTGAATCCTAATTTCACGCAGGACCAAATGGAAGTGGATTACGTACGCGTATACCAACTTGCCAAGTAAGCCCCTCAAAATCACTTTTTATTGGTCTGAAGGCTTTTCAGAAATTCTAAAGTCCGCTGGAGCAGTTCAGGGTGTATGGGCCTCAATGGGTCAGTATAAGATTTCCAATTGTCCTGTACATCGTCATCGTTCACTTGTTTGAGCACATGATTCATTCCTGTGATTGGAGCCAAAACAGCCACCCTATGGGCCTGAGCAAGCAGTTCCGCATCTTCCATCATCACTTGAAGATCTTGATCGCCTTGAGTTACCAAGACCGGCACTTCCAAACGAGCAACTTCAACTGCTGGATCTAGGGCAAACCAGGAAATCAAATACGGCTGAACTGAAGGTCGGAAAAGCGACCAAAGCCAGGGAGAGACTTCAGAAACCTGTTTTCCTTGAACCAAAGAATCTAAAACCGGAAAAGCTAGATCTTGAACTTCCTTGGGTTGTTTGAGTAGCTGACTTCGGATCACACCAGAGGCAGGCCTTCCAGCTCCCGATAAACTGATGACCCCGATAACCCCCTTAAGTTGTTGGGCCGCCATAGTCGCCACCAATGCTCCTTCACTATGTCCCGCTAGTACTAAATGAGTATATCCTTCAGTTTGCAGTTTATTACCCCAAGCAACTACATCACAGACAAAGTCTTGAAACCGGATATCTGCCTCCTTGACCTCAACTGAAGCAGAGGAACCAACACCTCTTTTATCAAATCTAAACACTGTAAAACCTGCATTTGACCATCCTTCAGCCAAAAACCGCAAGCTGTTGTTTTGCATCATGGCTTGATTACCATCCCGATCTGTAGGACCTGAACCAGCGATTAACAAAACAGCCGTATCCATTGAAATAGGCTGATGAGCAACGGTCAACATTCCTCCAAGAGATCCCATTTGCCATTCTTTTTCGGTAAAATTTTTTGATAAATCCTGGGCATAAACCCAAGTACTCAACAACACAATGGCCCACAGGGAGCACAGCATACGCTTCATGACAGTCTTTTGAGAAGAAAGATACAAAATAGACCTGTCCAGAAGTCGATTACCCGCTTTGTCAAGCAGTAATTTGACTATTTTTGCCCTCCCAGGCCCTATAGTTCAACGGATAGAACGAGCGTTTCCTAAACGCTAAATCCAAGTTCGATTCTTGGTGGGGCCACGATGCAACCTTACTATAGTGCTGAACAATGGGCCAGTTGGCTCGATCAGCTCGCAGAAGACTCTTTGGTGGTGATGGAGGATTTCCTCCCCGCTTCAATATTGACTTTAGTGGATGATTTTTTTGCCGTTCAGTTGGCAGAGGGCGCTTTGGCACCAGCCAAAATTGGAACTGCCTTTGAAGAACAGAGGCAAGCTGAAATCCGCTCGGACTTTATCTGCTGGATCGATCAAAGGCAACACCCTCAACTCAATCCTTTTTTTCAATTGATCGAGGAGTTAAGAGGCTCAGTAGCTCACGAACTATTTCTTTCGCTAGAGGGTTCTGAATTTCACTTAGCTCAATATCCTCCTGGGGGTTTTTACAAGCCCCATTTAGATCAATTTAAAGCGCGGAACAACCGTATGCTCTCCTTGGTCATCTACCTAAATCAACATTGGATTCCAGAACACGGCGGACAATTGCGCATCCACGAGCCTGTCATCAAAGACATTGAGCCCATTTTTAATCGAGCTGTTTTGTTTCGATC
>JALQVG010000025.1 GCA_023260435.1 Flavobacteriaceae bacterium
GTCACAGAGACACCTGCTGAATCAGTCTTCACCTTGGAAGATTTATCAGAGGAGCAAAAAATGATGCGTGAAAGCACCCAAGAATTCGTCGATCGCGAACTATGGGCACACTGGCAGCGTTTTGAGAAAAAAGACTATCAATTCACGGAAGAAGCCATGAAAAAAGCCGCTGAATTAGGGCTTCTTGGGATTGCGGTACCCGAACAGTACGGGGGTATGGGGATGGGATTTGTCTCCACCATGCTGGTTTGCGACTATATTTCAGGAGCCACCGGGTCCTTTTCTACAGCATTTGGAGCCCACACCGGTATTGGAACCATGCCGATTACCCTGTATGGTACCGAAGCACAAAAAATGAAATATGTGCCAAAACTAGCCAGCGGTGAATGGTTTGGGGCTTACTGCCTGACCGAGCCCACTGCTGGATCTGACGCCAATTCAGGGAAAACAAAAGCCGTATTAAACCCCGAGGGCACACACTATTTAATCAGCGGCCAGAAAATGTGGATTTCCAATGCGGGATTCTGCCAGTTATTCATCGTATTTGCCCGTATAGAGGATGATGCCAACATCACTGGATTTATTGTTGAAAACGATTCGAGCAACGGAATCACTCTGGGTGAAGAAGAACACAAAATGGGGATTCACTCCTCCTCTACCCGTCAGGTGTTCTTTAACGAAACAAAAGTTCCTGTGGAAAACATGCTCGCTGAACGCGGTATGGGCTTTAAAATAGCGATGAATGCGCTCAATGTAGGGAGAATCAAACTGGCTGCTGCCTGTCTAGATGCCCAGCGAAGATTGGTCAATGAATCCGTTCACTACGCCAACAACCGCATACAATTTAAAACCCCGATCGCTTCATTTGGAGCCATTCAAGCCAAAATCGCCCAGATGGCAACCAATGCCTATGTGGGAGAATCCGCTTGCTACCGCGCCGCCAAAGACATCGAAAAACGTATTGAGCAACGCATCGCTCAGGGCAATACCCATCAAGAGGCGGAACTTAAAGGCGTCGAAGAATATGCCATCGAATGCTCCATTCTCAAAGTGGCCGTCTCAGAGGATGTACAGCAGACAGCTGATGAAGGGGTTCAGATTTTTGGCGGGATGGGCTTTAGTGCCGATGCCCCCATGGAATCAGCCTACCGCGATGCGCGTATTTCTCGTATTTATGAAGGAACGAACGAAATAAACCGCATGCTGATCGTTGGAATGTTGCTCAAAAAAGCGATGAAAGGCCATGTAGACTTGTTGGGGCCAGCCACAGCAGTAGGTGCCGAATTGATGGGGATACCCTCCTTTGACATCCCTGAATACACCGAGATCCTCTCCTTGGAAAAAGCACACCTAGCGCGTCTCAAAAAAGCTTTCTTGATGGTCGCCGGAAAAGCCGTGGAAACCTACGGAATGGACTTAGAAAAACACCAGGAGTTACTGATGGCAGCGGCAGATATTCTGATCGAAATATACATGGTGGAATCCGCACTTCTGCGCACAGAAAAAAACCTGAAGCGTTTTGGCGCAGACACGCAAAAAACACAAATAGCGATGTGTCAATGGCAGCTGTATCAGGCTACAGAACTCATTCAGTCCAAAGGCAAAGAAGCAATTTTATCATTTGCTGAAGGTGACATGCAGCGTATATTGTTGATGGGGCTAAAACGATTCACCAAATACGACACCTACCCCAACCCTATTGCCTTGAGTCAAGAAATAGCCAAAAGTATCCTAGAAAAAGGCAAATACACCCTGGACTCCTAGCGCGATTACCCCGCTAAAAAAAAACACAAGGGTTAGCGATAAAATGCTATTTTTAAGGTTCAAACTTTGTGAACCATGAGAAATTGGCTTTTGTTGCTTACCCTTTTTTTGGCTGGTGTTTCTTCAGCACAATCCTCCAATGAACTATATCAAATAATTTCCTCCGTATCTAAAGAACGGATTCAAGCAGATGTAACTACACTGGTGGGGTTTGGTACCCGACATACCCTTTCTGACACCATCTCACCAGTGCGCGGTATCGGGGCAGCCAGAAGATGGATCAAAGCTGAATTTAAAAAAATTGCTGCCGATTGCTCCAACTGCCTTGAAGTCAAGGAACAACACAACCTGGTAACTAAAGGAAGTGGTGACCGTATTGTCAAAGATGTCAATATAGTCAACATCCTGGCGATTCAACACAGCCAAAAAAATCCAAAGCGATTTGTTTTGATGAGTGGGGATATAGATTCCCGCATCAGCGACCCCAACGATTACACCAATGATAGCCCCGGAGCCAACGACAACGCCAGTGGAATGGCAGGAACCATTGAGGCTGCTCGGGTTTTGTCAAAATACCGTTTTGACTACGGAATTATCTACGCCGGATTATCCGGAGAAGAACAAGGATTGTTTGGCGGAGCAGGATTGGCCCAGTGGATAAAAGAACAAGGTTGGGAATTGATCGGCGTAATCAACAACGATATGATCGGAAACATCAAAGGTGTGGACGGCGTGGTGAGCAACCGAGATTTCAGAATTTTCTCTGAACCAACCCCGGTGACAGAAACTGAGGCAGCCAGAAAAGCCCGAAGATTTTATGGAGGAGAAGTAGATGGAGTATCCCGTCAGCTGGCTCGATATGTACATAAAACGGTAAAGACGTACATGCCTGAAATGAACCCCATGATGGTCTATCGACTAGATCGATTTGGGCGTGGAGGACACCATAGACCCTTTAACGATGCAGGATATGCGGGGATACGCATCATGGAAGCCCACGAAGACTACACCAAACAGCACCAAGACATCAGAACGGAAAAAGGAATTGACTATGGCGATGTGCTTTCAGGAGTAGATTTTGACTACAACGCCAAGCTGACTGCCGTCAACGCGATTTCTTTAGCCTCGTTAGCTTGGGCACCTGCTGCCCCTGAGCAAGTTTCCATAGGAGGGATTGTAGAAGCGGATACGCGTTTACAATGGACTCCAGTCGCTGATGCAGCGTACTATAAAGTTTATTGGCGTGATACCACCTCCCCAACCTGGGATCATCACCGCATGATTTACGGAGCAACGGAAGCCACATTAAAGGGCATCGTGATCGACAATTATTTCTTCGGCGTTGCGGCTGTCGATGCCGATGGCTTTGAAAGTATGGTTGTATTTCCCAATAAAATAATGCGTTGATGAATTACAAACACTGGTTTTTACTCAGTGCATTAGTGGCTATCTCGAATGCACAAGCCCAACATCAATTCACCCAACAAGACACTTTAAGGGGAAGTATCGGCCCTGGGAGGATCTGGTGGGATGTAACCAGTTATGACCTCAGCGTCAAGATTGATCCAGAACGTAAAACAATTTCAGGCAACAACACCATCACCTACCAACCAATAACTGAGGGAACTTGGATGCAGATAGATCTTCAAGAACCCCTGGTGATCGACTCTGTTCAGCAAAATGGAGGGCACTTACCCTTCAAAAGAATGGGTAATGCCTACCGAATTGACGGGCTGCTCACAGGTCCCACAAGCGAGTTCCATGAATTGACTGTATATTATCACGGAAATCCAAGAACGGCCATACGCGCTCCTTGGGATGGAGGATTTTCTTGGGATATCGACCAAAATGGCGCTCCATTTATCGCAACCTCGTGTCAGGGTCTCGGTGCGTCCGTATGGTGGCCCAACAAAGACCATATGTATGACGAAGCGGAAAAAATGAAAATTTCCGTAACTGTTCCCGAGGGACTTAAAGATATTTCCAACGGCCAATTAGTCGAAGAGTTTACGGATGCGGGATGGACTACATATGTTTGGCAGGTTACCAATCCGATCAACAATTATGGGGTTAATGTGAACATAGGCCGATACGTTCACTTTGGGGAGATCTACTCCGGTGAATCAGGGCCGCTCAAAATGGACTATTATGTGCTGCCCGAGGATTTACCGGCAGCTCAAAATCAATTCAAACAAGCGGCTCAGATGATGGAAGCCCTGGAGTATTGGTTGGGACCCTATCCCTTTTACCAGGATGGGTTTAAACTCGTGCAAGTCCCCTATTTGGGCATGGAGCACCAGAGTTCGGTCACCTACGGCAATGGTTTTGAAAATGGGTACCGGGGAACTGATCTATCTGGAACAGGTTGGGGTTTAAAGTTTGATTTCATTATCATTCACGAGTCTGCCCATGAGTGGTTTGCCAACAACATCACCTACCGGGATTCTGCCGATATGTGGGTACACGAGGGTTTTACTGCGTATAGCGAAAGTTTGTATTTGGATTACTATTTCGGTCCAGAGGCGGCCTCAGAATACATCAGAGGAACCAGAAAACGCATACAAAATGACGTGCCAATTATTGCTCCTTATGGAGTGAACGCTACCGGATCGGGAGACATGTATTACAAAGGGGCCAATATGCTTCAGATGATTCGTCGAATGGTCAATCACGATGAGCATTGGCGAGAAATTTTGCGCAAAATGAACCGTGAATTTTATCACCAAACTGTAACTACTCAGCAGATCGAATCTTTTCTAATCCGGGAAACTGGCATAGATCTCGCTCCAGTGTTTGACCAATACCTAAGAGATGTACGCATTCCGGTTTTGGCCCTTAAACAAACCCCAGAAGGAGTAGCTGTCCGTTTTGAAAACACCGTCCCTGGATTCAATATGCCTATCCATTTGTCCAGCGAACAAACAGAAATCGAAGTGAGGGTATCCCAGACATGGCAGACTGTTCCTGAACTGGAAAATAACAAATCAATATCTTGGCATCCAGACTATTACATCAACTCAATTCAAGTAAACTAATGAAAAAAATTAATGTGTTCTTGGCTGTATTGGCCTGCTGCGTCTCCGTTGTGGGGCACAGCCAAAAATTAGATATGTCGCTCTTTGAGGGGATAAAACCGAGAAATGTAGGTCCCGCTGGAATGAGCGGTCGAATTACTACCATCGATGTAGTGAATGATCAACCGGACGTTATCTACGTTGGTTCCGCCTCTGGAGGTTTGTGGAAATCAACTTCAGGCGGAATTAAATGGGAGGCGTTGTTTGACCGTGAGGCTACCGCATCTATCGGAGCTGTGGCGATTGACCAGAGCAACCCATCAGTCGTTTGGGTAGGCACTGGGGAGGGTAACCCTCGAAATAGCTTGAACGGTGGTGCTGGGATTTACCGCAGTCTTGATGCTGGTAAAACTTGGCAAAACATGGGGCTAAAAAACACCATGCACATCCACAAAATAATTGTTGATCCGCGCAATTCAAACGTGGTTTATGTGGGTGCCATCGGAAGTCCTTGGGGAGAACACCCAGAACGAGGAGTTTATAAAACCACGGATGGGGGAAAAACTTGGGCCAAAATACTATTTGTCAACAACAAGACCGGGGTGGCCGATATGATTATGGATCCGACCAATCCCAACAAAATCATTGTGGCGCTTTGGGAGCACAAAAGAGATCCATGGTTTTTTAAATCAGGTGGACCCGGCAGCGGCCTATACGTGACCGTAGATGGAGGAGCTAACTGGAAACAGATCACCTCCAAAGACGGCTTGCCCGAGGGTGAATTGGGCCGTATTGGACTAGCTATGGCCACCAACAAACCCCATATTGTCTACGCCTTAGTAGAATCCAAGAAAAATGCGCTTTACAAGTCTGAAGATGGTGGATATACCTGGAAAAAAGTCAATGACAAGCCTGAGATTGGCGATCGTCCATTTTACTATTCCGACCTATACGTCGATCCACAAAACGAAAACAGAGTCTACTCCGTATTTACTTATGTACACGTCTCCGAAGATGGAGGTAGATCTTTTGCACCACTGATGCCCGCTTACGGAGTGTCAAACGGTGTACACCCAGACCACCACGCTTGGTGGATCCACCCAAAAAATGGTCAGTACATGATGGACGGAAACGATGGCGGGATGAACATCACCCGTGACGGAGGTAAGTCTTGGCGCTTTGTAGGCAACATACCTGTAGGCCAATTTTACCACGTCAACACAGATAACGAGTTTCCTTATAACTTGTACGGGGGTATGCAGGACAACGGCTCTTGGAGAGGCCCCGCATATGTATGGAAGGATCAAGGAATACGCAATAGCTACTGGCAAGAAATATCCTTTGGGGATGGATTTGATGTCGTTCCCGATCAAGAAGATGCTCGATACGGGTACACCATGAGCCAGCAAGGATCGGTGTCGAGATACGATTGGGTCACTGGAAACAACTACAGCGTAAAGCCAACGCCACCTGATGCGGATACCAAATTGCGATTTAACTGGAATTCTGCCATCGGACAAGATCCTTTTGACAACAAAACCGTATATTTTGGCAGCCAATTTGTGCACAAGAGCACGGATAAAGGTTTGACCTGGACCATCATCTCTCCTGATTTAACCACCAATGATCCGGAGAAACTAAAACAAAGCGAAAGCGGTGGATTGACCATGGATGCCACAGGTGCCGAAAATCACTGCACCATTCTGGTCATCGAACCAAGTGCGGTTCAAAAAAACTTCATGTGGGTCGGTACGGACGATGGTCGCGTACATTGGACCAACGACTCCGGAAAATCATGGACAGAGGTGACGCAGAACATCAAAGGTTTACCCAAAGGTAGTTGGATTCCTCAAATCAAAGCGGATCCCAAAATTCCTGGAGCAGCCCTATTGGTGGCCAATGACTACCGCAGATTCAACCATACCCCTTACCTATTCCGCACCAAAGACTATGGAAAAACCTGGGAGCGCATTGGAGACGCGACAGACTTTAAAAGTTTTGTGCTATCGGTAGTACAAGACCCTGAAGCCCCACAACTTGTATTTGCCGGAACTGATGATGGGCTTTATGTCTCTATCGATCAAGGTACTAACTGGACCAAATGGACCTCAGGATTCCCAACTGTGCCTACCAGTGATTTGGTGGTACAAAAAAGAGAAGGTGACCTAGCGATTGCGACCTTTGGCCGATCCATGTGGGTGCTTGATGATTTACGGCCATTGCGCAGTTTAGCGCAAAACCCAAGTTTATTGACCCAACCAATTGCCTTATTCAAAGCGCCAAAAGCCTATCTCGCAGCCTACCAAC
>JALQVG010000041.1 GCA_023260435.1 Flavobacteriaceae bacterium
CTAGGGTAGATCCTGCAAAGTCGTAGAAGCCGCCGTTTTCTCCACCCAATGTGGTCAAGAAACCGCCGCCCCATTGCCATGAACCTACAATAGGATATACAATACCCACCTAGATGATGGTAAAGATCATAAAGGCACCTAGTTTTACGCGTTCAGCAACAGCTCCAGATACAATCGTTGCAGCTGTGGCTGCAAACATTCCTTGGAACAAGAAGTCTGTCCAGTAGGTGTAACCACCCGAGGCGTAATCCGGGGTAAGTCCGTTTTCTGGAAGCGGTAAGCCAAATCCAGCAAATCCAAGGTAACCGTTAAAGTCACCAGGGTACATCAAGTTGAATCCAGCTACGTAATAGAGCAGTAGACCGGCACAAATAATAAAGATGTTTTTGAAAAGAATGTTAATGGTGTTTTTTTGGCGGGTCAAACCGATTTCTAGGAAGGAAAATCCTAAGTGCATAAAAAACACTAGGGCGGTTGAGACCATCATCCAAATATTGTTGGCGGTAAATAAAGCGGTGTCCATAATCTATCTTTGTTGGCGTGTTAGTTTATTCCGGCGTGGCCGTTTTCTCGAGTTCTAATTCTGTAGGCTTCTTGAATCTCAGAGACAAATATTTTTCCATCTCCTACATTACCTGTTTGGGCCGCATTGAGTATGGTTTCAATAGTGCGCTCTAAAAAATCATCAGACACCACAATGGTGAGGTATCTTCTCTGTATGTCAGAAGTGCTGTACGAGATTCCTCGGTATACGTGGCCCTCTTTTTCATTTCCGACTCCAGTAACATCCCAATAGCTAAAGAAGTTTACTTCGATGCTGTGTAGCGCATCCTTGACTTCGTCAAACTTGGATTTGCGGATAATTGCTTCGATTTTTTTCATGGTGTTGGTTTTTATTTTTGGCAAACATATACATATATAACATACACCCCCATTTTTTTAGGGGTAATTTGATAATAATTATGAATTAATCAATTTATACCCCCATAAATTATGGGGTATATGTATTTAAATTGTCATTTATTATCTAAATGAATCAAATAAATGGGGGGGGGTAAATAAAAAAAGGCGCCAACTGATGTTGGCGCCTATAAAAAGAAGAAGGGTCAAATTTATCGTTTAAATAAAGTCAATTTGAGTAGGAAGAGCAAAGCGATAAAGAGCGCAAATGCCCAAAGTACCCGGGCGGAACCAGGGTAGTTTTTTTTATGGTGCATCAATTCTTTTCGGTACGACCAGATAGTGATCGACACAAAAGAGACAAAAAAAAGTGCGGCAAAAATGAGTTGTCCTTTACTGAACATATCTGTATTTTTGGCAAAGGTACATATAAATCTCCCTGATGAAAGACAAGATTAAAGCCGTACAGGCATTTCACACCGCATTTGAGTTAGGTTATAGCCAAACCCCATTGGCCTCTCTGGGAGCGGATAAAAACCATTTGCGCTTCCGGTTGATGGATGAGGAAAACAAAGAATACCTAGAAGCGGCCATGGCCGGTGATTTGGTGGAAGTAGCGGATGCTTTAGGAGATATGCTCTATATATTGTGCGGCACCATTATTGAACACGGACTTCAGGATAAGATCGAGGAAGTATTTGCCGAGATACAACGCTCCAACATGAGCAAATTGGGCGCTGATGGGCAACCGATTTATCGGGAAGACGGCAAAGTGATGAAGGGACCTAATTACAGCCCGCCTGATCTGGCTACTATTCTTTCTAATAAGCCTTAACCCGCCATCCAAAAGGATCTGGCGCTAAGTTGCGCTGCAGGTCGGTTAGTTTTTGTTTTAACAGTTCAGCGTAGCTATCAGGCTGGTCATGGAGCTCGTATTTTTGCTCTTGATAACCAAAACCTTTGATGGGACTCACTACGGCTGCAGTTCCAGCACCAAATAATTCCTTCAGGGTGCCGTTTTGGTAGGCGTCTAAAATTTCTTGTACTTTAATAGGGCGTACTACCATATCAATGCCTAACGACTTGGCCATGTCGATCAAGCTTTTTCGGGTCACTCCATCCAGGATACTGTCGCTAGTTGGACCTGTGATCAATTGATCCCCAATGCGCACAAAAATATTCATCGTCCCCGCTTCTTCGATGTATTCATGGGTGGCTGCATCGGTCCAAACCACTTGTTGAAACCCTTCTTCGTGGGCGAGCTTGGTGGGGTAGAATTGCCCCGCGTAATTCCCTGCTGCTTTGGCATAGCCAAATCCTCCTTTGGCGGCCCTTGAATAGTGTTCGGCAATTTTTACGCGCACCTCACCAGCAAAATAAGCATTGACAGGGCTGCAGATGATGATAAAGGAGTATTCTGTCGCTGGATTGGCCGCCACACCAGCTTGGGTGGCTATGACAAATGGCCTGATGTACAAGGAGTTGTTGGCTCCGGGTTTGATCCAATCTTTCTCCAACTCGAGCAAGGTGCTAAGGCCGTCCATGAAATAGGCTTGTTCGAAAGTGGGCATACACAAACGCTCACAGGAACGATTGATTCGTTTAAAATTTTCTTCAGGTCGAAACAGCCATGCATCCCCTTGATCATCTCTGTAGGCTTTCATGCCTTCAAACACCGCTTGTCCGTAGTGGAATACTCTAGCCGATGGGGGTAGGCTGATGTTTTGGTAAGGAACGATTCTCGGAATACTCCAGGCACCGTCTTTGTAGTCACTGATCATCATGTGATCGGTGAATATTTGTCCGAATCCCAGCTGATCAAAATTTACTTGATCGATTTTAGAGGTAGGTGCTTTTTCAAGGGTAATGGGTATTCCGAAATCCTGCATTGCAATAAAATTTGATCTACCAAAATTAAACATTTATTCCCCTGATTTCTTTTAATTTTTGTGATTTAATCAGCACCTTTGTGAGCCTGACTTTTATTTATGGACGTGCATCAACACCAAATTCAACCTACTGCAGACGGTTCAAATACCTTGTTTATGCCTGGTTTGGGGGAAACGTACCATTCCAAACACGGAGCTTTGCAGGAAGCCTTGCACGTATTTATACAGGCGGGTTTCCACGCCACTACCACGGATTCGTTGCGCATTTTGGAAATAGGATGGGGCACAGGATTAAACGCCTTACTCACTTGGGCTGAAGCTCATAAAACGAAAAGAAAAGTCAGTTACACGGGTGTTGAAGCTTATCCTGTACCGTGGGACCTAGCGCAAACCATGAATTATCCACAGTGGGTCGATGTCGATGGGTCTGCAGCGATTTTTGAGCAAATGCACCTGATGCCGTGGGGCGAAAAAAAAGAATTAGATCCTCAGTTTTCGCTCGAAAAACAACAAATGCTTTTTGAAGAGATCCAGTTTGACTCACAATTTGATATGGTCTATTTTGACGCTTTTGGCGCTCGAGTTCAGCCTTGGCTTTGGGAGCAACCGATCTTTGAAAAAATGTATGCGGCCTTGGTGGACGGTGGTGTGTTAGTGACCTATGCCGCTAAGGGAAGTGTGCGTCGGGCCATGATAGAGGTGGGTTTTTTGGTAGAACGGTTACCTGGCCCTCCGGGTAAACGAGAGATGCTCCGGGCGATTAAACCGATTTAATCTGATTTATGAAAGAGTTTTGGGACCAACGTTATGCCCAAGAGGCTATGGCCTATGGGGAATCGCCAAATGTTTTTTTTAAGGAGCAATTAAATTCCCTTGCTCCAGGACGAATTTTGCTCCCTGCAGAAGGGGAAGGGCGAAATGCTGTCTATGCCGCCACTTTAGGTTGGGAGGTTTGGGCTTATGATTGGAGTGAGGTCGCGAGAGCAAAAGCTTTAAACTATGCGTCTAAACAAGGGGTGACCATAGATTATCATCTAGGGTCCTTGGATGAACTACCCCAACGCACATCCTTTTTCGATGCCATCGCATTGATCTATGTACATTTTCCCGAACAAGTACGACAGAGACAAATGCGGCTTTTGCAATCATGGTTAAAGCCAAATGGAAGGCTTGTATTAGAGGGTTTTTCCAAAAAACATCCCCAGTATCAAGCCCTTAATCCTTTGGTTGGAGGTCCAAAAAACGCAGACCAGTTATATGACCTAGATGATTTACTGTCCGATTTTGATCAGTGTCACCCGCTTATAGCGGTCTCCCAAGAAATTGAACTCCAAGAAGGTTTTTGTCATTGTGGCACTGCCCATGTGGTCCGTTTACATCTAGAAAAATTATGAAGTATTTAATCACAGGAGCCACCGGATTGGTCGGCACTTCATTGGTCCATGCCCTTTTGGACAGAGGTGTGGAGGTGAACTACCTCACTACACAAGTGAAAAGCACGCCTAGATTTTCTAGGGCCTGCGAATTTCATTGGGACCCTATAAAAGGCCTACTGGATACCCGAGCATTGGAAGGAGTCTCGGTAGTCATTCATTTGGCTGGCGCTTCGATTGCCAAGCCCTGGACAAAATCCTATAAAAATGAGATTGTTCAGAGTAGGGTCGAGGGATTAAACGTGTTGGCACAAGCGATTAAGGAAGGCCATTTTCCCGTAGTTAAATTGGTTTCTGCTTCAGCAACAGGGATCTATCCCAGCGATCTAGACCAGGTATACACCGAAGATAGCTCAGCAGTGGCACAGGACTTTTTGGGAGAGGTGGTTCAACGCTGGGAAACTGCAGCTGATCAATTCAATAAACTCGGGATAGAGGTCGTTAAGTGTAGGTTTGGCCTTGTTTTTTCCCTGTCCTCAGGCAGCCTTCCTGCTATGGTTACCCCTGTTCGTTGGGGGATTGGGTCTGCACTAGGCGATGGTCAGCAGTGGCAGTCTTGGATTCATCTGAGGGATTTAACTAAGCTGTTGATTTGGTGTGCTGTTGAGGCACAACCAGGTGTATACAATGCAGTGGCCCCTAATCCTTTGAGGCAAATAGATTTGGCTCAGGCGATTGCCCGCTGTTTACACAAGCCTTTTTGGGCACCTGCGGTACCTGGTTTTGCGTTGAAATTGATATTAGGTGAACGATCCGCCTTGGTGTTGTCCAGTCAACGGGTAAGCGCGGATAAAGTGACTCGTGCGGGTTTTGTCTTTGATTTTCCGGAGATAACATCAGCCCTGACAGATTTATTGGGCCCCACGAGGTGACAATTTGACATTGACAGTTGAATTGGCCCTAGATTTGCCCTGTACAGAATCAAATTATGTCATCCTATGAGCGAAGATTTAAACCAAACGGAAGCAAAGCAAGCGTCAGAAACTGAACTTAACGAACAGTCAGCTGCGGCCCCTAAAAGCGAAAAAAAATCCAAGAAAGATAAACAAGCAGAGCTTGAACAGGCTTTGGTAGAGGAGAAAGATAAATTTCTTCGCCTGTTTGCTGAGTTTGAAAATTATAAAAAACGCACGGTTAAAGAGCGAATGGATTTGTTCAAAACCGCTGGACAGGAAGTGATTACGGCTTTATTGCCCGTGGTTGATGATTTCGAAAGAGCGTTGAAAGAAATCGCTAAATCAGAAGAAAAAGAGCTTTTTGTGGGCGTAGAATTAATCAGTCAAAAGCTTACCCAGGTGCTACAAAGCAAAGGATTGGCCTTAGTGGAGGTTGCAGCTGGAGCGGACTTTGATGCAGACATACACGAAGCTATTACCCAGATTCCAGCGCCAGACCCCTCTCTAAAGGGCAAGGTGGTAGACGTTGTGGAGAAAGGATATAAATTAGGAGACCGAATGATTCGCCACCCCAAAGTGGTTGTAGGACAATAACATCATGAAGGAAGATTTTTACGCCATACTTGGCATTGACAAAAGCGCCAGCGCTGCAGACATCAAAAAGGCCTACCGCAAAAAGGCTATTGAATACCACCCAGATAAAAATCCAGGAGATTCAAAAGCTGAGGAGCTGTTTAAAAAGGCAGCTGAAGCTTACGAGGTCTTGAGTGATCCCGATAAGCGCGCGAAATACGATCAATACGGTCACGCAGCCTTTGAAGGTGGATTTGGCGGTGGTGGTATGAATATGGATGACATATTCAGTCAATTTGGCGATATCTTCGGATCAGCTTTTGGCGGTGGAGGTTTTGGTGGTTTCTCCGGTTTTGGCGGTTCAGGAACCCGAAGAGTCAAAGGAAGCAATTTGCGTATTCGCGTTAAACTCAATTTAGAGGAAATTGCTCAAGGTGTAGAGAAGAAAATCAAGGTGCGCCGCAAGGTGATGGCCGAGGGGGTTAAATACAAAAATTGTACTACCTGCGGTGGATCTGGCCAGCAGATGAAAATCACCAACACCATTTTGGGTCGTATGCAGTCAGCAACTACCTGTAGTTCGTGCGGTGGCGTAGGTCAGCTGATTGATTCTAAACCGGATCAAGCTGATGCTCAGGGCATGGTGGTTAGAGAAGAAACAGTTTCCATTCAAATTCCTGCTGGGGTCGAAGAAGGGATGCAGTTGAAAGTCTCCGGAAAGGGGAATGATGCACCGGGTCAAGGGATTCCAGGTGACTTGATTGTTTTGGTGGAGACCCAAGAACACGAGACCCTAAAAAGGGAGGGGGATAACCTGCACTATGACTTATACATCAGTATTTCAGAAGCTGTGTTAGGTGCTTCTAAAGAGATTGACACGGTAGGTGGAAAAGCGAGAATCAAATTAGACCCGGGAATTCAATCCGGTAAAATATTGCGTCTCAAAGGCAAAGGTGTGCGCAACATCAACGGTTATGGAGCCGGGGATTTGTTGGTGCATATCAATGTGTGGACTCCCAAGGAAATCAATAAAGAACAGCGCCAGTTTTTTGAAAAAATGGCCGATCACGAGCATTTTGTTCCTAAGCCAGAAAAGTCTGATAAATCATTTTTTGATAAAGTAAAAGACATGTTTGCCTAGAAGAATGCCTTGGATGTAGTACATTTAAGGCATTCCATATCGGCAAATGATGATAAGAACCCTGCGCAATTTTTGGGAAGCGATTATCGGTTTTCTCACCAAACCTATTTACGAATCTGAATCAGCACACCTGACGGTAGGCACGTTAATGTCTATTGTTGTGGTGATTGTAGCCATTAATGTATTGCTAAAAATCATCAAAAAGGTGGTTAATAGCCGATTGGCTGAGGAAGATAAAAACAAGTTTGTCAGCATCTTTGGATTTGCCAGGTACCTGTTTTACATATTGGCGATCATCACCATTCTGCATGCCTCCGGCCTTAACTTAACCGTATTTTTAACTGCTTCAGCCGCCTTGTTTGTCGGCTTGGGTTTTGCCTTGCAGTACCTGTTTCAGGATATTATTTCCGGCATATTGATCATCATGGATCAGTCCTTACACGTGGGTGATGTGGTTGAAATACAGGGCAAGGTGGGTAAGGTAACGGAGATCAATCTGCGTACCACCCGAGCGGTGACCAGGGATGACAAGGTATTGGTGATTCCTAACCACAAATTTTTGGTGGAAACAATTTATAACCACACTCAAAATCACAATACCACCTTGGAAAAAGTCACTGTTGGTGTGGATTATGGATCTGACGTACAACTGGTCACTCAGCTATTGCTCGAGATAGTCTGCAGTCAAAAAGGCATCCAAAAAAAACAAAAACCCGTAGTGCTTTTCGATGATTTTGGTGAATCTGCTTTAATTTTTTCTGTGGTTTATACCACGGGTGACAGCTTTACGGATAACCGGATAAAAAGCGAGTTAAGGTACCGAATTCACGAAGCTTTTCAGAAAAACAACATAGTGATCCCTTTCCCACAACGCACTCTGCATTGGGTGCAAAACAATCAATCGACTACCGATGCATAGACTTTTAATTGCGGAGGATGAACCAGCTATCCGCCGGGTGTTGATCAAAATAATTCAAGAAACTTTTGAGGATATTGAACTCCTCGAGGCGGCAGATGGTATTCACGCTCTGGAGCAATTGTCTGCCCACGAATGCGATGTGTTGCTTTGCGATATTAAAATGCCCAAAAAAGATGGATTGGAGGTACTCCAGTGGGTACGGGAGCATCAACCTCGTGTATCTGTGGTGATGATTTCTGGACATGGGGATTTGGAAACGGCGGTTGCCTGTATGCGTATGGGGGCAAGAGATTACATCGCTAAGCCACCTGATTTGAAACGTTTGATTGAGGCCATAAAAAACGCCCTAGTTCCTCGTCAATACACTGCGCCTTCTCCAGATCAGCAAGAAGTGGAAAAAGAGGTTGCTTTTGATGCCATGTTGGGGGATAGTCCACCCATGAAAGCGTTAAAAAAAATGATTGCTCAGGTGGCCCCTACCCAAGCACGTGTCTTAATTACGGGACCTAATGGCAGTGGAAAAGAACTAGTCGCCAAGTCACTCCATCAACACAGCACGAGAAATCAACGTCCGTTTATTGCGCTGAATTGTGCGGCTATTCCTACAGAGCTTATAGAAAGCGAGTTGTTTGGTCACGTTAAAGGGGCGTTTACTTCCGCGGTCAAAGACAAGGTAGGAACTTTTGAACAAGCCCATCAAGGAACACTTTTCCTAGATGAAATAGGGGACATGTCCTTATCCGCACAAGCAAAAGTGCTGCGGGCGCTTCAAGAGTCTTCCATTCAACGCGTGGGTGGGGATAAAAGTATTTCGGTAGATGTCCGGCTCATAGCGGCCACCAACAAAAACCTAGCTCTTGAAATGGCCCAAGGAAGATTTCGAGAAGATTTATACCACAGGTTATCCGTGATTATTCTGGAGGTTCCACCGCTTTCGGAACGACTGATAGATCTCCCACAATTGGTTGATTATTTCACGCAAAAAGTTTGTGAAGAGCAAGGGATACCTCAGAGAATTTGGCATAAAGAAGCATTGAAAGAATTAACAAAACATCCCTGGACGGGAAACGTTCGTGAATTGAGTAATTCGGTAGAGCGATTAATTATTTTGGGGGGTAATCCAATTACTCCTGACGACGTAGTTCGATTAGTGATAAAAAAATAAATACGATGATAAGACACATTGGTACACACCTTAGACTTGCATTGATTATTGGCATAGCGAGTTCTTCATTTTACCAGGCACAAGCTCAAACTGTTGAACAAGATCAGCGGATGATCCAGCTTATTTTTGAACAATCCTTATCCGATGACAGCGCCTACGATTGGCTCCGTTATTTAACCCAAAACATCGGCGGTCGTTTATCGGGTTCGGTACAAGCAGAACAGGCAGTGGCGTACACCTATGAACAACTCAAATCACTTAATCTCGATCGGGTTGAAAAACAACCTGTGATGGTTCCCAAATGGGTTAGGGGCCCAAAAGAATTTGCTTATTTTGAAACCGAACCAGGAAAAACAACCAATGTTCCTGTGTGTGCTTTGGGGGGTTCAGTAGCTACTCCTGGACTGGGAATCAAAGCTGAGGTTGTTGAGGTCAAAGGTCTATCTGGGCTGGCTGAATTATCCGATGAGGAAGTGAAAGGTAAAATTGTATTTTTCAATGAGCCGATGGACCCCAAGTTGATTGAGACTTTTTCTGCCTATGGCAAAGCAGGTAGTCAACGCACATCGGGACCTGCAGCAGCAGCGCGCAAAGGAGCCGTTGCTGTAATTGTTAGGTCGCTCAACCTCGCTTTAGACGATTACCCACATACCGGAGTGACTCAGTATGGTGATCTGCCAAAAAAACAATGGATTCCTGCGGCGGCCATCAGTACAAATGCCGCTGAATTGTTAAGCAGTGTGTTGCAACTCAACCCTAAAACCAAATTCTTCCTTAAACAAGCCTCTGAAAATAGGGGTGAAGTACTTTCCCATAATGTGATTGGTGAGATTAGAGGCAGTGAGTTCCCTGAAGAAATCATTACCATAGGGGGGCATTTGGATTCATGGGATTTAGGTTCCGGTGCCCATGATGATGGGGCGGGATGCGTGCAGAGCATGGGTGTATTAGCGCTATTTAAACAATTGGGCTATCAGCCAAAACGAACT
>JALQVG010000121.1 GCA_023260435.1 Flavobacteriaceae bacterium
CCTTTGATGCTAAAAGTACTAAAGTGTAAGACTTCAGGCGCTTCTTTCATACTTATGTTTGTTTTCTTTTCAATGTCATAAAACTGATGGATGCTTTTTTGTGCCTGCACACGGCCGTTTTCATATACCGCTGTAGAATCAAAGCGGTGCCAATCCAGTTTAGAATCATAGAACCAGTAGCAATAGCTGTCAAGATTTTGTATAAATAGTTCGTGGTCTTGGTTAAATTCAGTTTCCACACTTACTTTCCAAACCACATTTTGAAAATCTGGGACGTCATTTTTTTGTACTAAATATTTCAACCTTGGGCTTTCACTGCAATTGACAAATATTCCGTCTAATGAATCAAGTTCAACTCGGATTTCAAAAGGTGGTCTTTTTAAATAGAAGGTCCCCTTTTGTTCAGGCAATACAACTTGCCACTTCGATTTATTTCCGATCAACCCCGATTCAATGCCCGACTTTTGCCAATATGCCATTGGTATCCTATGGTAAAAATATGGCTTGTGCCAAACGAAGGGCCAATTTCAAAATTTGCGTTACTAAATGGAGATTTTTCAAAGGAAAAACTCACTTGCCCTTTGTTGGTCTTGGCATGAATTTGTCCATAGACATAACTTGGAAATATCCTCACACCAGTACTGATGCCAATATTTTCTCCTTGATAGCCAATTCCAATTTTAGCTGTGGCTACTGAAGGAAGGGCTAGGCCAACTTGGTATTCCAAAAAGGTTTGAGGCGCAATGAATTTTTGTTTGCCTATGAGAAACGATACTCCTGGAAAATAATCAAATCCAACAAATGTTTGCGCTAGACCACCATTTATTTCTAAATAAGTACGGTCAGCGTTGGTTTGCGCTGAGACACCCTGTGCCAAACAGACAAGAATGGTTGTTAAAAGCATTATTTTTTTCATCAGTTCTATTTTGATACAAAGGTTGGCTTTTTAACGGCATGAGTAAAAATGAATTTCAAAATGCACAAGCCACTGACTTGCGATTTTCGCAAATGACACAATTAGAAATAAAAAAAGCCCAGCTGTAACCGGGCTTTAAGTAGCGAGACCGAGAGTTGAACTCGGGACCTTAGGGTTATGAATCCTACGCTCTAACCAACTGAGCTACCTCGCCAAAATTTCAGGGTGCAAATATAAAGTTAAATTTCAACAGCCCCAAAGATCCCTGGCAAATTATTGTTTGGCATTTGTTTTTTAATCGTCGATTAATCTATATCTTGCCCAAACTTTACCAGAATACGCATGAATTCATCGATTAAATTTGAGCTTGAATTTGTTATTCACGCTTCCCCACAAATGCTGTATCAGTACATTTCAACCGCCTCTGGACTCTCCGAGTGGTTTGCCGATGACGTACACTCTCGCGGTCCCAAGTATTCGTTTTTTTGGAATGGTTCTGAGGAAGTCGCCAAGTTAATCAAGCACAAAAACGAGTTCTTTGTACGCTTTAAGTGGGAAGCTTCAGAAGGGGATGATACTTATTTTGAAATGAAGATTCTCGAAGACGAAATTACTTCAGATGTTTCTTTGGTGATCACTGACTTTACTGAACCGGATGAAGTCGAAGAATCAAAAATGCTGTGGGAAAATCAAATTTCCTCGCTCAAACAAATTTTAGGTTCCGTTTAAATGAACGATAAAGTAGTACTAGGTACCTCTGAGTCCATCAGATGGGAAAATAATCGGCTTTTGTTTTTTGAGGACCACTATCGCAGCTTACTAGCTAAAATGCGCATGAAACGCATGCCTATCGGTATGTATTTCACTCCAGATTGGTTGCTCGCTCACATCAATGGTTGGATTAAATCAACAGAAACGTTGGATACTGTTGTTATCGATGTGGTTGTACAATGGTCAGGACGAGGTGATGTTTCGGTGCAAATTTTCTCCGAAGTTCCTCGTTTATCGGCGCATACCGTCATTGATTTATATCGGGATTACTACATAACTCCTGGACTAGCTCAATTCCCGTTGACTGACTTCACGGCGCTTAACTACCTAGCCAGCGTTTACGGCTTAGAGAATGAGTACGATGTATGTTTGTTGATGAATACCCAAAAAGAACTGGTGCAGACTCATTTGGGTTCATTTTTCTGCGTGATGGATCAGGATATAGTTACCCCTGAACTAAACAGTGGACTCCTAGTCAATGTATGGCGTTCCCAAGCTGTCAAAGCGTTTAATGAAGCAGGACTCAAGGTAGTGGAGAAACCAATGGGTTTGTTTGACCTACAAAAAGCGCAAGGAGTATTTGTTTTAGGGCCTCAAACAGGCTTTTTAATCGTTGATCAGTTTAGGAAAACCGCATTTGATCGATCTTCTTGTCAACATGTCATGGACATCTGGAGCAATATAGCCAGCAATTATTAATTAAAGCTAGGATCCTCAGGCGCATGGGTCCAAAGCAAGTATTGGCCTCCGAGAAGCGTCATCTTTTCTTGCCACATATTATCTACGGGATGGTCTAGTAATGACTGTTTGTGGTCATTTTCTACCAAGACCCATGATTTGTGTTCAAGTTCCTGTTCTAGTTGTTTTCGTTCCCACCCGGAATACCCTAGAAAGAATCGAATGTCTTCGTGTTTTAGTACACCTTGGTTGATGTGTTCAATGATTTGAGTGAAGTTTCCTCCCCAATAAACGCCATCGCTTATTTCTAAACTATTTTCTACCAAATGAGGTACTCGGTGGATAAAATACAACGCATCTTGTTCCACAGGTCCTCCATTGAATATGGGGAATGGTTGATCGATTTCGTTGACTAACTCGTTGAGTCGATAATCGAGTGGTTTATTGAGGATAAAGCCTACACTTCCTTTTTGATTGTACGAAGCTAGAAGCACAACCGACCTGGAAAAGGAAGAGTCACCGGTCAATGCGGGTTCCGCTACGAGTAAATGACCTTTTTGTGGTGCTTCTTGAATCATAAGTAGGTTATCTCACATCAATATAAATAATTTTATGGGTACGACAAAAAAAAAGCACCCGAAAGGGTGCTTTTAAAAACTTGTGCTTGTGATTAATTCACAGCGCTGCCTAATTCAGCACCAGCTTTGAATTTAACTACTTTTTTAGCAGCAATTTTGATAGTTTGGTTGGTTCTAGGGTTTCTTCCTTCTCTAGCACCTCTTTCAGATACTGACCAAGATCCGAAGCCTACCAAAGAAACTCTTCCTCCTTTTTTAAGGGTTCCTTCAACATTACCCAAGAAAGATTCAAGGGCTTTTTTAGCTGCAGCTTTGGTGATGCCAGCGTCTGCTGCCATAGCATCAATCAATTCAGTTTTGTTCATAACTTTAAAATTAAGGGTTATTAAGTAATAATGACTTGAACAAATTTATACGGATTCGGCTTGAAAGCAAGTAAATACAACAAAAAGTGATTGTTTTGTTGATAACTTGAAGGCTTTGTTCATAACCACAGCTATTTTTCATTTTTGAGTGCCAGTAAGGGCTAGCGCAGGTAAGCGTCAGGTGATGGAGAAAATCCATTCAGTAGAGCAGCCGTCGTTATTGGTTTTTTCCCTGGTAATTGAATTTCATCAATGAAATACCAGCCATTTTCTAGGGCAACCTTCATTTTTTTCTTCTCAACGACAAGTGTGCCGGTTGGTAGATGACTGGGAGAGGAATCGTAGGTGCCTGCGTATATTTTTGCTGAAATCACTTGATCGTTTTGAACCAGCTCTGTCCAAGCTACCGGGTAGGGATTTAGCGCCCTTACCCAAGCGTCAATTTTTTCTCCGGGCCATTGCCAATCCAGTCGAGTATTTTCCTTGTTGAGTTTAGGCGCTTCCGTACTTGCGGTATCTGGTTGTTTTTTCGGGAGGATAAGCCCTTGGCTGTATTGTTCTATAGTTTGAGCTACCAATTTTTTTCCCGCCTCAAGTAAAAGGTCATGAAGCAGACCACCCGTACAACCTTGAGGTATATCAACTTTGATTTGTTCGAGTATTGCTCCCGTATCGATTTTTTGATCGATTAAAAATGTAGTGACACCCGTCTGCTTTTCACGATTCATGAGCGCCCATTGTATAGGCGCAGCACCTCTGTATTGGGGAAGCAATGAGGCATGTAGGTTAAACGTCCCCAGTCTAGGTATCGACCAAACAACCTCGGGCAACATCCTAAAGGCTACTACCACAAAAAAATCTGCCGCAAAGGATTTGAGCTCAGAGACAAACTGTTCCTCTTTGAGGTTGACAGGTTGTGACACGGGTAGATTCAAGGCCAAGGCTTTTCTCTTCACCGCACTTTGGTTGAGCTGCTTTCCTCGTCCAGCAGGTTTGTCAGCCGCGGTAACTACTCCTACAATATCCATCCCTTTACGGCATAGATCTTCCAGTATTTCAGCAGCAAATTCAGGGGTGCCCATGAATACAATACGCGGTTTATTTTTTAATACTGTAGTCATTATCTTGATTAATTTCTATGAGTTCCTCTTGTAATAATTCAGTAATCGCCCTCAATATCCATGTCTCTGGTGCTTCAATTTTATCCACTAGAGTTCTGGAGTTTAATGGTTTTATCTGCAAAAATTGGATGATAGTATTCCGCAATTCAAGCGATTGTTCCAAACTAGGCTCATGAACAGGACGACAAAGATCGCACATACCACAGACAACATTGGATGATTCGCCAAAATAGGATAGAATATAATTCATTCTACATCCTTGGGTCAATTCCAGGTAATCAAAGATTTGGTTTTGTTTTTTTTGCTTGCTCTCCATCAAGGGTTTTAACGAGGGTAAAAACGCTTCAATAGTACGGTCATCTTCACGAGGTACCGTGTATTCAACCTCTGTATCTTCCACCTGAGTTTGGTAATTTAAATAATCAGATTGATGAAGTATTTGTAAAAAATGATGAAGTGTTTTTTGGGATAAACGCGCTTTAGATGCTAAACTTTTGATGTCTACTACCCAGGGATTGGTATTCGGTTTGTGACGGTATAGCCAACCCAAGAATTGTATATGGGGCGATGGGTTTTGTTCACATAACTCAACATCAACAGGATTAGTCCACTTAATTTGAGCCACTGGGTGATGAATTTCCTTGAGCTGGATTATTTTGTGGTGGTGCAGAAGAGTAAATGCTTGTGTTGTCTTGGACTCGGTGAGTTGATAAGTCTCACAAAACTGACGCATAGAAAACAAAAAGGATCCTACGGGTTTCTCCCCATAGGCCACTCCTAAATAAGCGTGTAAGTGTTTATATACTTCTTTGATAAAAATTCGATCAACTTTTTTGGCAACTAATTGATCTTTAGCTTTTCCAAGGTCTTGATTGTCATAGAGCATCAGCGCTTTGGACAGTCCACCATCTCTGCCCGCTCGACCTGTTTCTTGGTAGTATTGTTCCAGGTTTTCTGGTATTTGATAGTGAATGACCAAACCGACATCTGCTTTGTCTATACCCATCCCAAACGCAGTAGTAGCGACCATGATTTGGGTTTGATCCACCAGCCATGAGTTTAGTTTAAGGCTTTTTTGTTCACCGGAAAGTCCTCCGTGAAAATAATCAGCGGAGTACCCATTTTTTTGAAGTTCATCAGCCAATCGCTCGGTTAAGTCTTTGCTGTTGGCGTAAATAATGACACTTTTTGGTTGATGAGAGAGCACCTGTTTTAGTCGGTACCATTTATCCTGAGTCTTTACCACCAGGTACTCAATATTTGTTCTGGCAAAGGTGGTTTTGTGAACTACAGCGCCAAGTATGTTGAGTTGGGTCTTTATTTCTTCAACAACCTCAGGGGTAGCCGTGGCGGTCAAGGCTATGATCGGTGCTTTTTTAATTTGATGCACGGTGGAACAAGCCAAGTACGCAGGCCTAAAATCGTGACCCCACTGCGCGATACAGTGCGCCTCATCAATGGCATAGAGGACTATGGGCATGTGGGACAACCTAGATTTTATCCAGTGATCTTGAAGTCGTTCTGGAGATAAATAAAGAAATGAATACCCGCCGTAATGCGCGTTGTCCATCAATCGCTCCAATTCTTTCTTAGGTGTTCCTGAAGGAATGAACATCGCTTTAACACCTCGCTTATTGAGCTGATTCACTTGGTCCTCCATAAGCGCCAACAATGGTGAAATCACCACACAAAGTCCTTGAAGCATGAGTGTGGGGATTTGAAAACAAAGGGATTTGCCTCCACCTGTAGGCATCAAGGCAATAGTGTGATTACCCGAAAGGATGTCTTGAATCACTTCCCATTGATTGGGACGAAACTCATTATATCCCCAATATCGGTGAAGAATGTGTTTGGCTGAGGCTAAATTCAAGGTTGGCGGTTCAATACCTCAAAAATAGATTGAATCCTTGAATCCACCGAGCCAGGTTCGATGAAATGCAAGGAGTATCCATAGGAAGTATAAGCCGACTTCAAGTGATGGTCTATTTCCAGTGCCAACGAAAAGTCTTCATAACGCTCCTGATCGCTTTGATAAATTTCTTCCCAGGGTGGTAGATAAAACACAACGTCGTAACGATGTTCTTCAATAGTTTGATCAAAATATTCAGGGTAAGGGGTTTTAACCATCCTTAAATAGGCTACTACATCAATAATTCCTCGATCCAAAAACACCCTTGGTGATTCGATCTGTCCACTTTCGATAAATTGGTTCTTTCTACCTTCAAACAGGGCTTGACTGAATGCCAAGGGATCTGAAACAAATAATTGTTCAATTCCTTGTTGACGGGCGGCCCGTGTTACTTCGCGAGAAATTTCTTGCATACACAGCTGTCCTTGAGCTTCAAGGGCTTGAATAATGGCTGTTTTGCCCGTAGATGGGCCACCTGTAAGGACAATTCTTTGGGGCATATGAGGTCTATAGGGCCCGCAAGTTAATCATTTGATATCAATAGGGAAACCCGATCAAAACACCTAAATTTGTATTTTTATATCATGAATATAGATCCATCCATCCCTTTTTACGACCGTTTACGCGCACAGCTTAACCGATCAACCTTTTGGCCAGCTCCTTACTTATTTAAATTTATTGTACCGACAGATCTGGAAAAAATTGCCCAGATCAGAGCGCTATTTGCCGAAAAAGAAGTGGAGATCACGGAAAAAAAATCTAAACAGGGATCATACACCAGTATGAGTATTCGCCTCACGATGCCATCGGCCCAATCAATCATTGATAAATATCAGTTAGTCGGTTCCATAGAGGGCGTTATTTCCCTCTAAACGGCTGGATTAATTTGTATTTTGCACCCTAAAACCAGTACCTTGGATCAATTAGAACATTTGGAGTACAACACAGAACGCTCCCCGTTACACATTCCTGAATACGGAAGACATTTCCAAAAAATGGTGGACTACGCCGTTTCACTTTCAGACCGTGATGAGCGGAACAAAGCCGCACAAGCAATCATTTCTGTGATGGGAAATCTGCAACCTCAATACCGCGATGTAGCTGATTTTCAACATATGTTGTGGGATCAATTGTTCATTATGTCAGATTTTCAACTCGATGTGGACAGTCCGTTTCCCATTACTTCAAAAGAAAAACTACAACAAAAACCAGAACCGCTGAGTTATCCACAAAATTTTCCCAAGTACCGCTTTTATGGCAACAACATCAAAAGAATGATTGATGTAGCTGTTCAATGGGAGGCTGGCGAAAAAAGAGAAGGATTGGAATGGGCGATTGCCAACCACATGAAAAAATCATACCTCAACTGGAATAAGGACTCTGTAGAGGATCAAGTGATTTATCAGCATCTATTTGAGCTGAGCCAAGGTGCGATCAACCTGAAAGATCAAGAGGAGTCTCTGACGACTACGGATGAATTCCTCAAAATCAATGGAAAATCAAGTCCATACGGAACACATCAACCACAAAACAATTACAAAAAACACAAAAACAACCGAGCCAAAAAAAGGTATTAAATCAAAATATGGGAACGTTTAGCATTGAAGGAGGGCACCCTTTAAGTGGATCAATAACACCACAAGGAGCCAAAAACGAAGCATTACAAATTTTATCGGCTGTGCTCTTGACTCCAGAGCCCATGGTGATTCACAACATACCTAACATTATTGATGTCAATAAGTTAATTCAATTGATAGCCGATTTTGGTGTTCAAGTGGATCAGTTAGGTCCGAATAGTTATCGCTTTGAGGCTAGAGATGTTCAAGTGGACTACATGCAGTCTGATGCTTTCAAGAAAGATGGAGGTGGACTGCGCGGTTCCATTATGATGGTGGGTCCTATGCTAGCCAGGTTCGGTAAAGGGTATATGCCTAAACCCGGAGGCGATAAAATCGGACGTCGCAGATTAGATACCCATTTTGACGGATTTGTTAAACTAGGTGCTGAATTTAGGTACAATAAAGAAGAACATTTCTACGGGGTAGAGGCAGACCGTCTACAAGGTGCGTATATTTTGTTGGATGAAGCTTCGGTTACTGGAACGGCCAACATTGTGATGGCGGCTGTATTGGCCGAGGGAACGACCACTTTGTACAATGCTGCTTGTGAGCCTTATTTGCAACAGCTGTGTCAGATGTTGGTGCGCATGGGTGCAAAGATTTCAGGGATCGGTTCTAATCTGCTCACCATCGAGGGGGTAGAAGCCCTAAAAGGAACGGAACACACGATGTTGCCAGACATGATTGAAATCGGGAGTTGGATCGGTATGGCGGCCATCACTCGTTCAGAACTGACGATTAAAAACGTCGGTTGGGAACATTTAGGGATGATCCCTGCTACATTCCAGAAGTTGGGTATCCAACTAGAGCGAAGAGGGGATGATATCTACGTGCCAGCTCATACGGATGGATACCAGATTCAAACATTCATTGACGGTTCTATCATGACCATCGCGGATGCTCCATGGCCAGGATTGACTCCTGATTTGTTGAGTATTATTTTGGTTGTAGCTACTCAAGCAAAAGGAGAGTTGTTGATTCATCAAAAAATGTTCGAAAGCAGGTTGTTTTTTGTCGATAAACTGATCGATATGGGGGCCAAAATAATATTGTGTGATCCTCACCGCGCTACTGTAATTGGCCATGGATTCCAGAGTACGCTTAAAGCTACTACGATGGTTTCTCCAGATATCAGAGCAGGTGTTTCACTTTTGATTGCTGCTTTGTCAGCTAAAGGGACCTCTACCATTCATAACATTGAGCAAATTGACAGAGGGTATGAGCGGATTGTAGAGCGCTTACAAGGAATCGGAGCACGTATACAGCGTATCCCCTAAAGGGTATAAATCATTCTTTGGTAGGCCTTTTCATATTTTTGAAAAGGCTTTCCTTTTTTTACCCATCCTCCTTGTTCATACCAATTTACTTGGTGTATTCGTGCGTCAAGGAATACATCAGCTGCATTGTTTTCAGAACACCAGTTGAGCACATAATGTACCAGTGCTCGGCCAAAACCTTTTCTTCTATAGGATTCTTGTGTACCGAGTTTCCTGAGTTGAAACCCTTCATCGGTCTTAAAAATAGAGACTACAGCGCGCCAATCGCCATCAGCCCAAACACCGAAGTGATGGGCTGATTCATCTCCAGTTACCTGGCTAAACGAACTTGGGCGATCTGGCCACAGAATCTCTTGTCTGAGCCTCCATACTTGATCTAGTTCAACTACCTTGATCTGCATAAAAATTAGTGAGCTATTAATGCCCTTGAAGCGGAGCTGGTCCTTCAATCATGGGTGTGTATACCTCATCGCCTTTTCGTTCTTTGAATTCATTTTTTATTTCCTGAACCAGTTTGGGTTGTTGGAATAAATCAACCATGGTCATAGACATGGCTTTTGCCGCATGGACCATGCCTTTATGTCCAATACTCATCCCAGCACAAGCTACGACAGCCCATGAGTGCCAAGGGGTGTCTTTTGGAGCAACTGTGACGCTTAAATTGATATTGGGCACATTCCAACTCACGTCAGCCACATCGGTTGATCCACCCATGGGGTGTTCCGCTGTAGGCAACAACGGTTGGATACTCGCATCCATACCTACTTGAGGTTTTCCCGTAGCTTCTTGAATTTTTTTGGCAAATGTTTCTTCTTCAGCTGTGTAGGTAAGTGGTCCTAGTAATTCCAGGTTTTGTTGCATCACTTCTCCACCACGGCGGTTGACTAGCATCTCATAAATACCTGATATCAATGTTATTTTGTAATCCACATCAGCCATAATAGCTGCTCCTTCAGCCATGGCTTTGATACGCTCATAAACAGGCATCATACCTGTGCGTTTGGTATCCCTAACCCGTACCCAGAGCCTGGAATAATCAGGCACTACATTAACCACTTGACCGCCATCCTGAATATGGTAGTGAACACGTAACGTGGGTTTCATATGCTCCCGGTAATAGTTGATTCCTGTAGTGTATAATTCTAGGGCATCTGATGCTGATCTGCCATTCCATGGATCCCCTGAGGCATGAGCTGCTTGACCATAAAATTCAACTTTAAAATCCACCAAGGCCAGTGAGCTTTGAACATCTGCTTCGGTTTGCGCTCCTGGGTGCCAACTCACATTAACATCCACATCATCCCATAATCCTGCTTGAACCATCCAAATCTTGGCAAAATATTTTTCTTCTGAAGGAGTGCCCAAAAATTTGACTGTTCCTTTGATTTTACCTGATTCAATCTGTTCTTTGATAGCAATGGCCGCTCCCAAACTAGCTGCACCAAAAAGGTTATGACCACAACCATGTCCAGCTGCTCCTGGGTTGAGCGCTTCTTTCTCTGGGCTTGCCTTTTGTGATATTCCAGGAAGTGCGTCGTATTCACCTAATATACTAATGACTGGGTGACCACTCCCAAATGTAGCCGTGAATGCAGTGGGTATACCAGCTACCCCCCGAGTTACACTCATCCCTTGAGCTTCAGCATAATCCGCTAAAATTTTGGCAGAACCTTGTTCTTCAAAGGCTGTTTCTGCCAATGCCCAGACCGAGTCACTAAGCTTAATCAGCGATTCTTTGTGTTGTTCTACAGATTGAATAACCGCTTTTTTTAGAGGGGTTATTTTTTGGGCTACTCCCCACAGAGGAAGACAAGCCATCAGGGTAAAAAGAGTTTTTTTCACAGTTGATTATTTTAGATTGTTGGTTAGTTTATAAAGCCATTGAAGGGCAAATGATCCTGAGATAACCAGGATACATCCCAAAAGATTTAACCACAGGTAGGACATCCATGCAGCTTGGTAGACGTAAATCACCATAATTTGTGTAGCCAGGGCAGCCCAAAAAACTGCTCGACCGCGAATATTTTTGGTCAACATCGCCAATAAAAAAATACCGAGAATATTGCCGTAAAATATAGAGCCAATAATATTGACCAATTGAATCAAGTTGTCAAACAAAGATCCCCAACTCGCAAAACTGATGGCCAACAACCCCCATACAGCGGTACTGAATTTGTTGACCCATACTTTTTTTTCTTCGTTCAACGGTTCTTTTACTTGAGTTTCGACCCAATCAACAGCGGTGGTTGTCCCCAGTGCATTTAACTCTGCTGCAGAAGAAGACATGGCAGCTGCCAACATAACCGCGATCAATAACCCAATGAGTCCGTGTGGTAAATAGGTGAGTATAAAATGCAAAAACACGAAATCTTTGTCATTAGTCTCTGTTTTTGGATCTATTTGCCTGGACCAATCGACTATTTTCTCCTCCAAATGTGCCATGGAGTCATTGATGTGGTTGATTTCGACTGTTTGGTGAGTTAAATCAGCTGTTTGGTCCACTAAAGAGGTGAGGTAAAGCTCCTTTTTCTTTTCTTGCAACACGAGATACGGGACATTTATTTGTTCCAAAGAATCTCGGTAGTATGAATTTTCTACGGTTTTAATCACCTCAGGGTTAAAGTTGATGGGTTGAGGGGTGAACTGGAAAAATACATAAACCATCACACCACAAAACAAGATGAAGAGTTGCATAGGAATTTTCAATAGGGCATTAAAAAAAAGCCCCCATTGACTCTCTTTGATATTTTTCCCTGAAATATACCGTTGAACTTGGCTTTGATCCGTTCCAAAGTAGGAAAGAGCTAAAAAAAATCCACCGGTTATTCCACTCCAAAAAGTATATCGATTATTGGGGTCTAGGGAAAAGTCAATGGTTGTTAACTTGTCATTCTGGTCGGCTACCAAAAGTGCTTGGTCCCAGCCAATACCCTCGGGTAACAAATGCCATATGTACCCAAAAGCCAGTCCCATACCCATGAAAATTACGCCCATTTGTTGTTTTTGGGTCACATTTACCGCTTGGGTTCCTCCACTTACCGTGTAAAAAATCACTAAAAGTCCAATGCCCCAAATCAGTGGTTTCAAAGGCCATCCCAAGGCAGCAGATAATATGATGGCTGGAGCATATAGGGTTATCCCCGCTGCTAGTCCTCGTTGTATCAGGAATAATAAGGCCGTAAAAAGACGCATTCTTCGATCGAATCGCTTTTCCAAAAATTCATAAGCTGTTTGAACCTTTTGTTTATAAAATAGCGGCACGAATAAAAATGCAATAACCATCATCGCCAAGGGTAGCCCAAAATAAAACTGAACAAAACCCATCCCATCGGCAAATGCTTGTCCAGGTGTAGATAAAAAAGTAATTGCACTAGCCTGGGTCGCCATGACGGAGATACCAATAGTCCACCAAGGGGTTTGGTGGTTGGTTTGGGCATAAGATTCAGCAGAGTTTTTTCCCCGTGTTTTGTAAACACCATAAACAGCGATGGAAACCAAGGTGCCCAATAAAATCCACCAATCGATCGCCTGTAACATATTACTGTTCAATAATATTCGTGAATAACTTCAATGCGCCAGGTACTCCAGCAGGTAATTGCCTGAACAAGGATAAACCTGTATAGGTCCAAGTGCCTTTACCGTAGGAGGATATGAGTAATGAGCTATCCAACATACCAGTATCGGGATCTTTCATGCGCAGTATTGATTTCCATTGATTATCCCATTGGCTGGGAAAATAAAGTCCTCGTTCTTGAATCCACCCATCGAAGTCATCAGGGGTGATCGGATTAGGGCCTAACAAAACAGGGTGGTCAGGTGTGTTAAAGCTCACTTTGGCTGTCTGGTCGGTTACCCGGTCTCGCCCAATGGTTAGTGGATAGGGGCCTAGAATACTTGATTTTAAATCAGCAGTAGTGTTGTATTGAATGAGTACATTTCCTCCTTGTTTGGTGTATTCAAGTAAAGCATCTATTAATTGATCACTTTGGTCATACACATTAAATGCCCTGATTCCCACCACAACTGCTCGGCAATTTTGCAGTGTTTTTTCATTGAGTTCATCGGGTTGTAGTACTTTTAATTCATACCCCAATGCAGCGATTACTTCCCCAATTTTATCTCCAGCTCCAGGGAGGTAACCCACCACACTTGGGCTGTGGTTGATCGGTAAATTAACGGCGTTCATTTGGGCCGTTTTCACCCAGGGTGTTGATGGAATGTGCTCGTAGGAAATAAGTTGGACAGCTTGGTTGTATCGTTTTTTTCCAGAAATCAAGCTCACCCCAATTTCAGTTGTGGAGGGTACTGAAGAGGAAGTAACCATAAACTCGTAAATTCCTTGGTGAACACCTTCCATTTGGTCAGGGACTGAACGCCAACCCTCAGGGAGCTGTAAGGAAAGTGTGCCTGGAATAAAATTAGGGGTAGAAGAGACGGCTATGGATATTTTTTTTGTTGCATTTGGTTGCCATAGGCCCAGTGACTCCACGAAGGAAACTTGAGCACTGGGAAGGATTTGCAAAGGTTCTATTCGTTCACCCAAACTTGGATCTGCATAACGATAAGTCAGGGGAATGGTCTTTTGAAAGCGCACATCGTTGTATTGCCAAATCAGTGTTAAGTCTGTCCCCTGTGTGGCCCAGGGTAGTCCTTGGTATCGGGAAGAGTCTGTATCATAACGACCTTCAAGAACTGGTTTGTCCAACCAATAGGGGGTGGTGTAAGGGGTTTGTTCACCGATGGTGAGTTCTAATGGGATTTTGTACCCTTTGGTGTCCGGGGTTAGATTAG
>JALQVG010000009.1 GCA_023260435.1 Flavobacteriaceae bacterium
CCCTCTGTGGTGCCTACGACAATAATGTTGGCTCCTGGAATAGGCATCTGGCCCTGGTCGACCACTGATCCCTTAACATTGGTTTGGGCCCATGCGGTACTAAATCCGCAAAATAATGCCACCAACAAAGTCAGTAAAAAGTTATTTTTCATGAGGTTGATTTTAGTTTTTATAAGGAAAGGTAGTTAATTTTTTGATACAACGATTTATTCTACCGTAACTGACTTAGCCAGATTACGGGGTTGATCCACATTACAACCGCGCATAACTGCGATGTAATAGGACAGTATTTGCAAGGGAACTGTGGTTACCATAGGGGTTAATGCCTCATGGATGTCCGGTATTTCCACAACGTGGTCAGCCAAGTCAGCGATGTCTGTATCTCCTTTGCTGACAATGACGATGATTTTGCCCTTGCGCGCCTTGATCTCCTGAACATTGGAAACAATTTTTTCGTAGTGGCCTCTTTTGGGGGCAATCACTACCACAGGCATGTGCTCATCGATGAGCGCAATAGGTCCGTGTTTCATCTCTGCTGCAGGATATCCCTCAGCGTGTATGTAGGAAATTTCTTTGAGTTTTAATGCACCTTCAAGAGCTACAGGGAAATTATAACCACGGCCCAAGTACAAGAAGTTAGTGGCGTCTTTGTAGACCTCAGCAATTTTTTTGATCGCTTCTTCTGTTTTTAGAACGGTTTCAATTTTTGCGGGAACTTGATCTAGTGCACTCAAAAAGGCGATAAACTCAGATTGAGAAATAGTGCCAATCGCCCGAGCCATTTTAGCGGCAATCAATGAAAGTACGGTAAGCTGAGTAGTAAACGCTTTAGTCGATGCCACTCCGATTTCTGGACCAGCATGGGTATACGCGCCGGTATGGGTTTCGCGCGCTATGGAGCTGCCCACAACATTACACACCCCGTACACAAAAGCTCCGCGTTCCTTAGCGAGCTTAATCGCCGCTAGGGTATCGGCGGTTTCTCCGGACTGAGAAATGGCGATCACCACATCTCTAGAGGTAATCACTGGATTTCTGTAGCGAAATTCAGACGCGTATTCTACCTCAACCGGAATTCTCGCTAAATCCTCAAATAGATACTCCGCCACTAAACCGGCATGCCAAGAGGTGCCGCAAGCGATGATCAAAATCCGATCTGCTCGAACAAATTTTTCTAAATAGTCATCGATGCTGGACATCTTAACCACGCCTTGTTCCGCTTGTAATCGCCCCCTTAGGGTGTCGCGAACTGCATTAGGTTGCTCAAAAATTTCCTTGAGCATAAAATGGTCGTACCCTCCTTTTTCAATCTGTTCCAGATTGAGCTCCAGCTCTTGAATTTCCGGGTTGTGAACGTGAACGTCGTCTTGGATTTTGCGCACACGCACCTCTCTACCCAAGCGAACTATGGCCATTTCACCATCCTCCAAATACAGCGCATTGTTGGTGAATTCAATAAATGGAGTAGCGTCTGAGGCGATAAAAAACTCATCCTCTCCAATACCTATAGCTAGGGGGCTACCTAATTTAGCGACCACCAACTCATTGGGTTTGTCCAGGTCAAACACAGCGATGGCATAAGCGCCAATCACTTTTTGAAGGGCGATTTGTACCGCTTTGCCCAGTTTTACGTTTTCCTTAATCTTCACATCCTCAATCAAATTGACGAGCACCTCGGTGTCTGTATCTGAATGAAAAACATATCCGCGCTTGGTCAACTCCCTTTTGATGGAATCGTAATTTTCGATGATTCCATTGTGTATCAAGGCTATTTTGCCGGAATTGGATACGTGGGGGTGAGAATTCACGTCGTTAGGTACTCCATGGGTGGCCCAACGGGTGTGTCCTATACCGATTTTTGCATTGCTTTTGGCCAATGCATGAGACTTTTGCTCCAAGTCAGAGACTTTGCCCTTGGTTTTGGTCACCCCTAGGTCATCGCCGCAATAAAGCATGATACCTGCAGAGTCATACCCGCGGTATTCAAGTCTTTTAAGGCCTTTAATCAGAATGGGGTACGCTTCTCTGTACCCGATGTAGCCGACAATTCCACACATAAGTTAAGGTTTGGTAGGTTATTGATTTGGGGTGTAATACACTTCTAGTTGCAATCTGCGGTCTTGGGGGACAGCAGTAGATGGGCCGTAAAGCACCGTGCCCAAGGGGGTCATCACCGACATGCGGTGGATCTTTTTGGTGCCCTGGGCTGTCTTGATTGGGGTGACATCCGTGTAGCGGAAATCAGGGGTAACCGTTAAAGCTAAGGGAGCATTAACCGAGTCGCGCAACACCAAATTGTTGAGGTAATCCGTGACCCTAAAGGTGTATGAAATGGAAAAACAGGTAGAACTACAAGAGGCTAAAAACAGCCTCTTGGCTCTTCGTAATGCCAAACTCTCTGGCGATGTCAAAGACCTGAAGGATGGAACTCGCGCGATTGAAGAGCGCGCGCGTGTTGAGCATGGTCTGATCAAAGAGGGCGAGTTCTTTGTACAAATTGCATCAGGGATTAGTCTATTTTTTTTGAGGTAAGAGTGTAATTTTTTAATTTCTCTTTTTCTATTCATTGATATTAATTATGGTGAAACAAGACAAATCTTAACTTTTTTCTTTTTTA
>JALQVG010000063.1 GCA_023260435.1 Flavobacteriaceae bacterium
AAAGATTCTTCAATTCGTTAAAGCGCAAATCCAGCTTTTTAAACAGTATGGAGACGGCGCTGTAGATCGCCCCTTTTGACCTTTTGAGGTTCTCTATATCCTCTTCGGTTATCAGTATATCGTTCTTCGCGTCAGCTTCTAGTTGACCTCCGATTTCTCCAATCATCACCACGGCGTGTGTGTCAGAATCCTCAATCAATAATTGCAAGGCTTGTTTTGTCGTGGTACCGATAATTGGATCTCCACCGATACCGATGGCTGTGGTAATCCCCAATCCTTGACGTACTACTTGATCTGCTGCCTCATAAGTCAAAGTACCTGACTTGGATACAATGCCTACGTGTCCTTTCTTAAATACAAAACCTGGCATAATTCCTACCTTGGCTTCTTCTGGAGTAATTACTCCCGGACAGTTTGGACCGATTAATGTACAGTCTTTGCCTTTTAAGTACTGATTTACCTGAACCATGTCCGCTACTGGAATACCTTCGGTGATGGCAATAATCACTTTGATTCCTGCCTCAGCGGCTTCCATAATAGCATCTGCAGCAAATGCAGGTGGCACAAAAATAATGGAGGTATTGGCCCCCACTTCGCGCACAGCGTCTGCTACGGTATTAAAGACTGGTTTGCCCAAATGCTCCTGTCCCCCTTTTCCTGGGGTTACTCCACCGACAACCTGGGTGCCATAAGCAATCATTTGTTCTGCATGAAAGCTTCCTTCACTACCGGTAAATCCTTGTACAATTACTTTTGAATCTTTATTGACTAATACACTCATGGTGATAAAATTACTTGATAATTATTTGGTGATGCGTTCCATATACGCACCTTTTTCTGTATCTATTTTTACTCGGTCGCCCACTTCGATAAACAACGGTACTTGTATCGAAGCACCTGTCTCTACGGTAGCTGGTTTGGAGGCATTGGTCGCTGTATTTCCTTTGATTCCAGGTTCGGTATAGGTTACCTCCAAAATTACGGAAGCAGGCATTTCTACCGATAAGGGCATATTGTCCTCCGCGTTGAACATCACTTTGCAAATATCCCCTTCTTTGAGAAATTCAGGGGCATCCAAGGTGGAAGAAGCCAACTCAATTTGGTTGTAATCGTCCACATTCATAAAGTGAAACTTATCGCCCTCTGGATACAAAAACTGGTAATTTCTGGTTTCTACGCGAACATCATCAATTTTGTGACCCGCTGAAAATGTATTGTCCAATACCTTGCCGTTGGTGATGCTGCGCAATTTGGTGCGCACAAAAGCAGGACCCTTCCCAGGTTTCACGTGTAAAAATTCAATGATTTTGTAGATGTCGTTGTTAAAACGAATGCACAATCCTTTTCGGATGTCTGATGTTGATGCCATATAAATTAATTGTTGCTAAAATAACCTTTCATAATACCCCTTTGTGAGTCCCTGATAAACATCAGAATTTCATCGCGTTCTGGGGTTGCTTCCATTTCTGCCTCTATGATTTGAACCGCTTGAGAATTGTTGTAATTCTTTTGGTACAAGATGCGGTAAATATTTTGTATTTCTCTGATTTTATCTGAATCAAATCCATGTCTTCTCAATCCTACTGAGTTTATGCCCACGTAAGACAACGGCTCACGTGCAGCCTTGACAAATGGCGGAACATCCTTCCTTACCAGAGAACCTCCGGTGACAAAAGAATAATTGCCGATCGATACGAATTGGTGAACAGCTACAAAACCTGCCATAACTACGTGGTGACCCACAGTTACATGACCCGCTAAGGTGGATGAATTAGAAAAAATGCAATAGTCGCCCACAAAACAATCGTGGGCTATATGACAATAAGCCATGATCAAACAGTTTTGACCAATAGTCGTTCTCATTCGATCTTTAGTTCCCTTATTGATGGTCACGCACTCTCTGATGGTGGTGTTGTCCCCGATCTCAACAAAAGTCTCCTCCCCGTTGTATTTAAGGTCCTGAGGTGGTGCTGAAATAACTGCACCGGGAAATATGTTGCAGTTTTTCCCAATTCGGGCGCCTTCCATGATGGTTACATTGGAACCGATCCATGTACCTTCACCGATCACTACGTTGTTGTGAATAGTGGTAAACGGTTCTACAACCACATTTTTGGCGATCTTAGCACCTGGGTGTATGTAAGCTAAAGGTTGATTCATCTAATTTTTTTTTGCAATTTGAGCCATCATTTCAGCCTCACAAACCATTTTACCGTTGGCATAAGCATAAGCCTGCATATGGCAAATACCTCTTCGGATCGGGGTGATTAAACTGCAATGAAAGATGAGTGTGTCTCCAGGCAGAACTTTGTGTTTAAAACGCACATTGTCAATTTTCATAAAGTACGTTAAGTAATTCTCTGGATCTGGAACAGTACTGAGTACCAAAATACCCCCTGTCTGTGCCATAGCTTCGATTTGTAAGACCCCAGGCATTACAGGTGCTCCAGGAAAATGGCCGACAAAAAAGTCCTCATTCATGGTCACATTCTTCATACCCACGACATGACTGTCCGACAATTCAAGTATTCTGTCGATAAACAAAAACGGCGGTCTATGAGGTAGCATATCCATGATCTGGTGGATATCCATCAAAGGCGGTAAATTCAAGTCATACTGAGGAACAGCCTTGCGTTTGTCCTCTTTTATCAATTTTGAAAGTTTTTTGGCAAATAAGGTGTTGATGTAATGACCGGGTTTATTGGCAATCACTTTACCGCGTATTCTCACACCGACTAAGGCCAAATCACCAATCACATCCAACAGTTTGTGCCTCGCCGCTTCATTCGGATAATGCAGGGTCAAATTATCTAGGATGCCATTAGGCTTAACGGAAAGTTCCGTCTTGTTAAAGGCTTTTTTTAATTTTTCCATCGTGGACTGTGAAATTTCCTTGTCCACATATACGATGGCATTGTTCAAGTCCCCTCCTTTGATTAGTCCATGGTCCAAAAGGGTTTCTAACTCATGTAAAAAACTGAATGTGCGCGCATTGGCAATCTCAGATTTAAACTCAGAGAGGTCGTTTAGCGATGCATTCTGGGTACCCAAAACTTTGGTGCCAAAATCCACCATGGTGCAAACTTGGTAGGTATCTGAAGGAATCAAGGTGATTTCAGAACCCGTTTCTTCGTCTTTACATGAAAACACCTCTTTGACCACATACTCATAACGCGGCTTTTGTTGCTCAACCAATCCAGCTGACTCTAGAGCTTCAACAAAAAACTTAGCTGAACCATCCATAATTGGTGGCTCAGGCGCATCGAGTTGAATCAATACGTTGTCTATTTCAAGTCCCACTAAAGCTGAAAGCACGTGTTCCGAGGTATTGATGTATACACCTTCTTTGTTTAGGTTCGTACCTCTTTGAGTGTTTTCGACATATTGAGCATCAGCAGGCACCAGAGGTGACTCAGGCAAATCAATTCTTTGGAACACATATCCGTGGTCCTCTGGAGCTGGAATAAATTTTAAAGTAACCTCTTTTCCTGTATGTAGACCCACTCCTTTGAGTGTCACTTCGCGAGCGATGGTATGTTGCATAGTTGATGTAGTCGCCATGGCTTAATCTTTATGATTGAGGTGTTTGGGCAGATTTTTAAAATATACGTATGATTTGTTGTAGTCGGAGTAATTAAATGCCGGTGTTCCTTGAACCACAGATCCAGACTTAAGGCTTTTAACAACCCCTGATTGACCTTGAATCTTCACGTGATCGCCAATGACTAAATGACCCGCAAACCCTACCTGTCCCCCGATCATGCACCCTTTGCCGATCTTGGTAGAACCAGCCACGCCTGTCTGGGCCGCAATTACTGTGTTCTCTCCTATCTCCACATTGTGCGCGATTTGAATCTGGTTATCCAATTTGGCACCTTGTCTGATGATCGTCGAGCCCAGTGTGGCGCGATCAATCGTTGTCGAAGCACCAATATCAACGTGATCTTCAATCACTACATTACCTGTTTGAGGAACCTTATTATAGCTTCCTGATTCGTTGGGTGCAAAACCAAATCCATCAGCACCGATAACCGCGTTGCCATGAATCACACAAAAATTGCCGATTACAGTATCGGAACATATCCGAGCCCCGGAAAAGATGGTCACATCATTACCTATGGTTACCCCTTCATCGATAAAGACTTGAGGATAAATTTTAACCCGATTTCCAATTTTGGTATTGGCCCCTACATACGAAAAGGCACCTAGGTAAAAAGCTTCACCTACTTGTGCTGAATCAGCGATAAAAGAAGGCTGTTCTACCCCGAGTTTATCCCCTTTGAGTTTATCGTAGTAGGACAAAAGCACTGTAAACGACTGATAGGCGTCTTTAACCCGGATCAAGGTAGTCTCGATGGGTTTTTCTGCCACAAAATCTTCAGATACGATCACGATACTGGCTCGAGTGCTGTATATGTGTGGGGTGTATTTTGGATTGGCCAAAAAGCTAATGGAGCCAGGAACACCTTCTTCAATTTTTGACAATTGAAAAACTGCTGCATCGCAATCTCCTTCAACTCTTCCGTCAAGGATGTGCGCAATTTGGCTGGCGGTAAATTTCATAGGCACAAAAATAGCAAAAATCCCTGAACCCTAAAGTTTAGGAAAGCAAAGGTAATGACGAATAACCGGATGCAACAGGGCATTGAAATATGGGGCCTCCATCAAAGAATCAAAAGAGACCGTTTTCCCTGACTTATCTATAAAAACTATGGGGTTTTGCCCGGCTTTATACGGAGTATTGCGCACTTTACCAGAAAAAACGAAATAGCTCGCCTGGTTACTATCTAGATCCCATGTTTGGGCTGTTTTTATTTTTTTGGACTCCAGGGTATTGGAATCGACCGGGTGATCAAAAAGCTCAATTTGAAGCAAGGTCCTGTTGTTGATCATTTGAGCCAATCTGCTCAAAACGGGATCGCTATGGGCTTGCCATTGTTTTACCGCATGAAGAATATCTATATCATCCAAAGCGGCAAATGCATCCTGAGTATCTTCATTCCAAATGATTTCAGTGGGTTTGTTCTGTAAAAAATGAGCCAATTGAGGGCTCATCGCTAAATCAATTCCCTGAGCTGATAAATGTTGCGCGCGCTCCAAGGACTTGAGCAACAATATCTCAGCAGACAATGATTTTTTGTGCAAATAAACTTGCCAGTACATAAATCTCCTGGCCATCAAAAATTTTTCTACAGAATAAACCCCCTTCTGTTCGATAACCAATTGATCTTCAAACACATTGATCATATCTATTAATCGATCTGCGTTGATGTTTCCCTCAGCAACACCGGTATAAAAGCTATCTCTCTTTAAATAATCCAATCGATCCATATCCAATTGACTCGCTACCAATTGATTCATGAAAGATCTCGGATAGGTGCCTTTAAATATTTCTATAGCCAAAGTTAATTTTCCCCCAAATGTTTGGTTGAGCGAATTCATCAAGGCCAGTCCGATCTGTTCGTGCGAAAAATCAGCGATTAATGCGCGCTCCAGTGCGTGAGAAAATGGACCGTGTCCAATGTCATGCAACAAAATAGCATAACCGAGTGCTTTTTCTTCTTCTGTGGAAATGACCGTCCCCTTGCTTTTAAGAACGGATACAGCTGTTCCCATCAAGTGATAGGCCCCTAATGCGTGGGCAAATCTTGTGTGTTGCGCCCCAGGGTAAACCAAGGAAGACAAGCCCATTTGAGAGATCCTGCGCAATCTTTGGACGTATGGGTGATCGATCAATTGAAGCACAAATGGATCCTCTATCTTGATAAATCCGTAAATTGGATCATTAAAGACCGTTGTTTTCTCTAAATGAGGCACTTTTTGAAGTTTGACACAAAGATAAACAAATGAGCCAGCCCAGCATATTATGGATCGATGATGAGATTGATTTATTGAAGCCCCATCGACTCTATTTGGAAGAAAAGGGCTACCAAGTCACCCCCTATCACGATGGGATAGCCGCACTGGAATGGCTGTCCAAAAACAGCTGTGACTTGGTATTCTTAGATGAAAACATGCCTGGAATTTCCGGATTAATGTTGATTGAAAAAATTCATTGGATAAAAAAAGGGTTGCCTATTGTCATGGTCACCAACAATTCTGAAGAACACATCATGAATGAAGCTATTGGGGCTTCAATCACTGATTTTTTAATCAAACCGGTACTTCCGCAGCAAATGTTGGCTGCACTCAAAAAGCATTTGGACACAAAAAAATTGGTGCAAGCTCATCAATCCCAAGCTTTTCATGGAAAATATCAACAACTCGCCGATCAGATGCCACAGCTAAAAGACCATCAGCAATGGTCTGTTTGGTATCTATCACTGATTGAATTGGAATGCCAACTGGATGAACATAGCGATCAAACCTTAAGCGAATTATTAACCCAACTCAAAAAACAAGCCAATCGATTGTTTGGTGATTTTGTATCCGAACACTATCCCTTGTGGTTAACTCATGAAGCCAGCCCTCTAAGAACTGATTTGGTCCTCAGAAATGAAGTGCTTCCCCATATACACCAACCGACTATTTTATTGATCTTGGACAACTTGCGCTATGATCATTGGATCAGTCTTGAACAACTTTGTGGAGCATGGTATGAAAAGTCAGAGGAAACTGTAGTTTGGAGCACATTACCAACGGCAACCGCTTATGCTCGAAATGCGCTTTGCGCAGGGATGGTTCCCCGATTAATCGCTAAAAATCATCCAGATCTATGGCTGAATGAATGGGAAACTTCCGGAAAAAATCTAGCAGAAGCTGAGCTCATCTCCCGCTTGATTCACACTATGGGTTTGCCCACAAAATGGTCCTACCACAAAGTGCAAAATCAAAAACAAGGGCTCTCCCTGGTTCAAAAAATTCCACAATGGGCCAAACAGGACCTAACTGTCATCGTCTATAACACCTTGGACAAAATTGCTCATGCCAAGACCGACAATGATCTAGCCAAAGAACTCATTGTCGACGATCGGTCGTACAGGGCGTTGCTTAGGACTTGGTTCACACACTCGCCCTTGAGCAAAATCATCGAGGTTTCCGCTCGTCACGGAATTAAATTGATGATCACTACAGACCATGGAAGTATTCAAGTAGGTCACCCGATACATCTGAAGAGCGATAAAAACATCAATGCAAACTTGCGTTATAAGGTGGGAAAAAGCATTAAAGCACACCCTAAGGAGGCGCTTAATATCCAAGATCCTGAAAAATTTGGACTGCCGCCCCTAGGCCCAAATCATCAGTACATCATCGCAAAAAATGATGGATTTTTCACCTATCCTCAAAAGGAGCACGAGCATATACAGCACTACAAACACACGTACCAACATGGAGGAATAACCCTGGAGGAAGTGCTTGTACCTTTTGCCGTACTGATGCCCAAATCGATTAATTGAGGGTATATGTATATATTTGCCCAGCGTTGAATAACGTGCATCATGAAGGAGTACACCTATCATCTCAATGACTTAAATCATTCAGCCCAATGGCTGTTGGCACAGGCGCCTAAAGGAGTAGTTTGTCTGAGTGCACCTATGGGTACGGGAAAGACAACATTGGTCAAAGCCATGATCGCCCAACTTGGTGCTGTCGATCCGGGCAGTAGCCCGAGTTTTGGATTAGTTCATCCATACGTCAATGCCCAAAACGATACTGTGGCTTACCATATGGATCTCTATCGACTAAAAAACGCCAGTGAATTGTGGGAAATTGGCTGGGAAGAATATGCCGAAAGTGGTGTATGGATCTTTGTGGAATGGCCCGAACTGGCTATTGAAATTATGGATCACCCGTACACGCTGGCAAAAATCAGCCAAAACCCAGATCAAAGCCGTACATTAACCCTTGAATACGTGCAACCATGAGTATAGCCAACATACCCTTCTCTGCCTATGAGTTGATGCCTCAAGAGGAGAAATTATTGCGGGAATCTGTACCCGGAAAGTTATTTATTGGACTGCCCAAGGAGTCTAGTATGGAGGAAAAAAGAGTATGCCTCACACCAGATGCCGTGGAATCACTTGTGGCACATGGGCATGAAGTGTGGGTAGAAGAAGGTGCCGGAGTAGAATCGAGTTTTGAAGATGATGAGTACCGAAAATCTGGGGCTACCATTACCGTGGATCGAAAAAAAATTTTCTCCTGCCCGCTTGTGTTTAAAGTATCTCCACCTACGTTGGAGGAGATTGGCATGATGCAAACTGGAAGTACCCTAATTTCTGCGCTGCAACTAAAAACAATAGATTTAGCCTACATCAATGCGCTCAAGGCAAAAAAAATTACCGCAATAGCCCTAGAATACTTAACAGATGAAGACGGTAGCCATCCAATGACTCAGTCCTTGGGTGAAATTGCAGGAATTTCATCGGTCCACATCGCCACTGAATTAATGTCCCAGACCCATCAAGGCAAAGGCCAGCTTTTTGGAAACATCAGTGGATTACCCCCGACGGAGGTAGTGGTTTTTGGCGCGGGAACAGCGGCTACTGCAGCGGCAAAAACCGCCTTGGAATTGGGCGCTCAAGTTAAAGTATTTGATCATTCTGTAGCTCGATTGCGCAGACTTCAAAACCAATTAAAACACCCGATCAGCACCTCAATTCTTGACCCAAAAAACATGGTGAAAGCTTTGCGTCGATGCGATGTCGCTATAGGGGCACTTTGGGGCAAATCAAGAGCCCCAATCGTCGTGAGTGAATCCATGACATCGGTCATGAAAAAAGGTGCTGTTATCGTAGATATTGCTATAGATAGTGGTGGCTGTTTTGAAACTTCAGAGGTGACCACTCACGATCAACCGACCCAAACTAAGTACGGGGTTATTCACTATGGAGTACCTAATATTCCAGCGCGTTATCCTAAAACAGCTTCGCTTTCAATGAGCCATATTTGCCTCCCCTTGTTGCTGCATATTTCTGATCAAGGTGGTGTCCCCCAGAGTGTGAAAAATCACGAAGGATTTAGAAGTGGTGTTTATCTGTACAGAGGCATACTTACCCACCAAACCGTAGCAGATTGGTGGGGCATTACCTATACTCCTATTGAATTATTACTTGTATAATGTCCTTACTTAAACGAATCGGTTACTACTTAGTAGGTCTATCCATAGGCCTAGTTTTTCTCAGTATTTTTTTCAAAAAAAAATCAGAACAAACAGGCGTCAGTTTTTGCTATTTGCCCAATTGCAGAACGTTAAAGGATTTACGCGCTAAACCAATGATTTTGTCCACACAAACCCACCAAAGTCTTGAAGAGATGGGGGCTGACACCTTAGACATCAATCAAATACTTTTAAATGGTTCAGTAAACTTTAAGTTGAGTGATACGCATTCTGTGCCTTGTAAAACTTACCTAATTGAAGGGGAAATCAACGAAAAAGAAGTGGTGCTAAAAGCAAAAAACTGCCCTGAACGAGTCGAAATTTTATCGATCGAATAAGCAGATTAAAGTTTCCTTCTTTTCAATTCTTTTTGCAGCAAAGATAATTCCCTGGATGTTTGGCCTGCTACTGAGGTGTTTTCAGCTGCCCGACGCATTAAATAAGGCATTACCTCGCGCACTGGACCAAATGGCAAATATTTGGCTACCCTATATCCCAAATCGGATAAATTAAAACTGATGTGATCACTCATGCCGTATAGTTGAGCAAACCAAATCCGGGAATCTGATTTATCAATCCCCTTTTGCTCCATGAGTTGAGCGACCATCTGTGTACTTTCTTCGTTGTGCGTACCCAGGAAAACAGAACAAACATCGATTTGAGAAACTAAATACTTTGCGATATCATCAAAGTTATCGTCCGTAGCTTTTTTGCTGGGACAAATCGGTGATTTCACCCCTAGATCAAGTGCGCGTTGGTTTTCTTTTTCCATATAAGCGCCCCGCACCAACTTAACCCCAATCTTGAACCCTTCCAGACGGCCTGTTTCACATAGGGTTATCGCGTATTGCTTTCTGTCCCAACGGTAGGCCTGTATGGTTTGATATACGATGATGCGATCTCGGTTGTATTTGCGCATCATATCCAACACTAACTGATCAGCGCTGTCTTGCATCCAACTTTCTTCGGCATCGATTAATACGGGAAGTGAATGCTCAGCCGCTAGGCCACATAAACGATCAAAGCGATGAACTATTCTATCCCAAGCTTGCTCTTGGACTGTCGTTAACGGAACATTCCGAGACTTCAATTCAAACAATTCAATGGAACCAAGACCCGTTGGTTTAAACACGCCAAAAGGAATAGCGGAAGTTCTTGAGGCGTTGATCAAAACCGATGAAATGCGCGCTAATGCCTCATCAAACGCCGATTCAACGGCTTTTCCTTCAACGGAGTAGTCAAGTACCGAAAAAACGTTTTTACGCTGTAAATTTTCGATGACTACACGACAATCCTCTTCTGAAACTCCGCCGCAAAACTGCCGAAACACAGTGTTTTTGATGATCCCCTCGATAGGTATATGCCCATCCAACATTTTTTTGGTCACCCAACTCCCCCACCTGGCTAATCCCGGTTGACCTATGACCCTAAATAACCAATAGGCTTTTTTGAGTTCAATATCTGATTTTAAGGCAAATGCTTTTGCGGTATTCTCAAAATTTAGGACCAAAATCGAAGATTTAATAACGGCCCAAAGATATGCACTCCCTCGAGAAAATAGGAATAAAAATATTCGGTATTTTTGAGGAAATTATCCCTATGCACCCCATCCATACAGCTCAGTCAACTGTCTACTTTAACGACGAAGGATACCAGGCCTTAAGGTTGCTTTGGGCTCAAAAAAATTATGCTTCTGTATTTTTATTGATGGATGAAAACACCCATCAGCACTGTTTGGCGCCATTCATGGCCTCATTGGCCTGGGATAAACCTGTGGAACTTATAGAATTGCCCTCAGGAGAACAGAACAAGCAATTGTTTTTTTGTCAATCCGTTTGGGAACAACTCTCAGAATTAGGGGCTGATCGAAAAAGTCTTATCATCAATTTAGGAGGTGGTGTAATCACTGATATGGGTGGTTTTATAGCCAGTTGTTATAAGAGAGGTATTGATTTTGTCAATGTTCCGACTACCCTGCTCTCTATGGTTGATGCCTCAGTAGGCGGTAAAACCGGGATAGATCTCGGAATGCTTAAAAACCAAATCGGTGTTATCGCCGAGCCCGCTATGGTCATTATCGATCCCCAAATGCTCGATACTTTGGATCAAAGACAGTGGAGAAGTGGACTGGCCGAAATGTTAAAACACGGTCTGATCATGGATGCTTCCTATTGGAATCAATTAAAAAATATAGAAAGTTTTGGTGACCTGATACCGCTAATCCATCATTCAGTGGCGCTTAAAGCAGAGGTTACCTCTGAGGATCCTACGGAACAAGGCTTAAGAAAAACACTCAATTTTGGACACACCCTGGGTCACGCCATCGAATCATACTTTCTGGAAAATAATCCCGAGAACTGTTTACTCCACGGGGAAGCGATTGCAGTGGGAATGATTATGGAGGCTTACCTCTCCACCGTGTATACTGGTTTGAGCCAACTTGAGGCTGAAGAAATCAAGAATACCCTAAGAAATGCTTACGAGGTCATTGATTTACCCGATACCCTACTCCCCGATGTGTTTAAAATCATGCAACACGACAAAAAAAACAGCCATGGGGTAGTTCATTTCTCCCTGCTAAACCATATTGGGAAATGCACCTGGAATTGCCCTGTTGATCCTGAGGAGGTCAAAAATGCTTTTGAATTCTATCAGAATTAAGAGCACACTACATCTCCTTGAAGATCGTGTGCATTAAACGTTTTTTGTCGTTTAAACTTTCTTCCAAGGAAATCATAGTTTCCGTGCGGCTAATCCCTTCAATATCATCGATTTTAAATATGATATTCTTGGCGTGATTGGTATCCTTGGCTCTGATTTTGCAAAAAATATTGAATTTGCCTGTAGTAATGTGCGCGACAGTAACATTGGGAATTAAATTTAGTCGCTCTAAGACAAATTTTGTTTGATGGGTTTTTTCTAAGAATATACCCACATAAGCGATGAATGAATAACCTAGTTTAATGTAATCAAGAGTCAAGGAGGAACCTTTTATAATTCCTGCATCTTCCATTTTCTTCACCCTGACATGAACCGTTCCAGCGGAAATCAATAATTTTTTTGCAATATCTGTGAATGGAATGCGCGTGTTGTCGATCAACATATCCAGGATCTGGTGGTCGATCTCATCTAATTTTATTTTTCCCATGGCAGTGGTATAATTTAGAATGCAATATTACCAAATATTGGATTGAATTTTCAAAATATTCAATGTTTTGTTGTGAAATATGCAACAGATACTCCCTTAATTGAAAGATTTTTGGATGACTGACCAAATATCTGTTTTGGTTTGCAACAACAAATGTTCTTGAGCCAGTTGTACATCATACGTTTTTAAACCCCAAAACGCCCCTTCCTCAACAACCTCGGGTGTGGTTGGTAGCCAGCTTACTGATCCATCGACTAGCTTTTCCTCCAGGGTAATGGCCAATGCTTGACCAGGCTTCCAAGCCGAATTTAAACGGTATGGATTTTTGATCAATATATCGACGTACTTCTTGTCGTTTTGAGGAATAGCTAAATATTGATCGATATCTTGAAAGGCAAATAAATCAAAGCAAATGCTGTTAATCGCAGTGAACAGCGATAAACAAACCAGGGCTCTGGTGTTTGATCGCTGGTAGTCATCCGGATAATGACCTGCCTCAAATAATAGAGTGGGTGTACCTAAAGTTTGAAAAGTATCGCCTACACAATTGAGGTTGTACGCATCATCATACCTACCCACACCTTGAGGAATATAGGACTGTAACCACTCATTGATATCGACAATAACTTGCATAGCCCTTGCTCGGTGTTCTGGAATAGTCAACTGTTCATCCGCAGCAGGTGCTAGAAAAGACATGGTGGCTGGGACTTGATCAGTTCCTACATTATAGATAGTACGTTGATCGTGTAGGTTAAAACAAAAACTTGGAGACCAATCTTCATATAAAGATCTGAGTAGTTTGCTCTCCGGTTGGGATAGCTGTTGTGCATCTCGATTTAAATCAACACCAGCTGCATTGCTTCTGGTGTAGGCATGAGCGCCATCTGGATTTAAAACAGGTACGGCACATATCGTACACAATGACTTGATTTGTCTCGTCCACTCTGTGTCCTGGTCCAATAAGCACATTAAATCCAAAAGACCTCGTGTTGTGGTCGATTCGTTTCCGTGCATTTGAGACCACATAAGCAGTTTTTGAGGTCCATGACCCCATGTCCAGGAATACACAGGTCGTTTTTCTACAGAGTTTCCCAAGGTACTTTGTTTCCAAGAATCACTAAACCTTGAGGTAATTTGATCGATTTGAACTTGGGTAAGGTATCGTTCATCTATACCCGGTGCTTTGATTTTAGGATAATTAAACTCTTTGATTAACATGAATCTTATTTCTGGCAAAAATACCTAATTAATCCACTCATTATCTGGCTTCAAGCGTTCAACATGTGTATTTTTCATTGTTTACATTTGTGAATCACAAACGTAAACTAAGTGTTTATCTAATTATAAATCAATTATTTGCAATGTATTACATAAACCTTCAATGTATATGATGATTGTTTGATTATTTACTTTTGTTATCTTTGATAAAACCAATCAATTCCATGGATATTCAACAAAAAGTACACCTACTCATGACAAAATATGGGTACTCCCCTGCTCAGTTTGCAGACCAATTGGGTGTACCTAGGTCTTCCATCTCCCATGTAATGTCTGGAAGAAATAAGCCTAGTTTGGAATTTATCCGAAAATTGATAGCCCGTTTTCCCGAGACCGACTTGTATTGGTTACTAGATGTGCGCGAACCCAAAGAACCTCAAACCAACTCTGGGGACAAGACCTCAGAGAATACACATTGGTCGTTGTTTGATCACGGAAATTTACCACACGATAGCGAATTGGGTTTTAGGACCAAACAAGCAGACTCATCGATTGATGAAGTCCGTAATGAATCTACCTCTGCGTTGCGTAAACCCGTACGTGTAGTTCTTTTTTATGAGGACGGTACCTTTGAAAGCTTTCAAAATTAGGTCGGTAAATTTGCGCCAATTTGTACATTTACTCCATGAAACTATTTTTATACTTAGTTGTGTTTGCACTCCTGATCGGGTGTCAACCTCCACAAAGAAATTGTACTGATTTTAAACAAGGGGATTTTACATTTACCGCTCTTGTTGGCGGAGTAGAGAAAACTACCACGTTTACCAGAAATGATTTATGGGAGGTTTCTACTTATGAAGGGGTTGTTGACTCCGCCTCAATAAGATGGATCAATGATTGTGAGTATGTAGTCCAATCCATAAACAAAGAAAATCCACAAGCTAAACCAATCCACATTAAGATACTAAGCACCGACCCAACTGGCTACACTTTTGAATATTCCATGATTGGGAGCGCAAAAAAACAACGAGGTAAAGCCACTAAACAGTAATTTATGTTTGAAATATTTGCTAGTGCAGACGCATGGATAGCCCTACTAACACTCACTTTTTTAGAGATAGTGTTGGGTATTGACAACATAATCTTCATTTCCATTGCCGCTGGAAAACTCAGCGGTAAAGAAAAAGCCAAGGCCATAAATATTGGGCTTTTACTCGCCATGGTCAATAGAATTATCCTACTATTTGGAATCAGTGTGTTGACTTCATTGAAATCCGCTTGGTTTCACATAGACTGGGGATGGATTTCCGGAGGTATTTCCGGTCAAGCCATTATTTTGTTTTTGGGAGGCTTGTTTTTATTGTACAAAAGCACCCGAGAAATTCATGAGAAAATTGAAGATAAGGGACATCAGGAGGCAGCCTTAGAAAAGAAACAATCTACTTCATTTAGCTCGGTTCTCTGGCAAATCATTGTTATTGATCTAGTCTTCTCTGTAGACTCCATTTTAACAGCTATAGGAATGACTAATGGGATTTCTCCCAATCCTAAAGACGCACTGATGCTTATGGTGATCGCTGTGGTGGTTTCTGTAGGTATTATGATGTTGTTTGCACGTGCCGTAGGTGAATTCGTAGGCAAACATCCTACGATTCAAGTATTGGCCTTGTCCTTTTTGATTTTGATCGGCTTCATGTTGATCACTGAAGCAGCCCACTTGTCTCACGCTGTGGTATTTGGTCAAAGTATAGGTGCCATTCCAAAGGGCTACTTGTATTTTGCTATAGCTTTTTCATTAGGTGTTGAATTCATCAACATGAAACTGAGACCTAAAAAGTAATCCTAAAATAAAGTAATCTGTTCCCCAAATTCAGGAGGATCTTGGCTATCGGTGTTTGACGAACTAGTGAACCCTTCATGTTCTGTAGTTACTGGATCTTCAAGCGCTAATTCATCAACCTCTTCGTCGTCCTGTGGAACATAAGCCAATGGCTCTTTGAGGGCCGTGGATTTCAGATCAGCCTTGGTCAGCATATTACCCATAGCCTTGATACCTTTCACCCCAATAAACTCGTCCAGAACAATACTTTCCGCTGGCTTCACTTCTTTTCCTCGTTCTTTGGCATACACCAATTCAACCACAGGTCGCCAATCAGTGGAAACTAGTTCCAGATATGAGTCGGGATGATCCGAGATAATCAGCTCTTCTTTAACCGGTTGGTCTACGACAAATCGTTTGACATAAAACAATTGTTTGGCACCCTCATAATAGATGACAGAAATAGGTTTTTTTGGATTCCATTGCTCCAAAACAATCATGTTTTCCTCAAAATGTAGGGATAAATCCGGTGAAACTGTCTTTAGTATCCCCTTTTGATTGATTACAAGTAACAGGTCATCTCCTTTAAAGGCGCCTAGTAATGTACCTCTGCCATCCACATTGAGTCTTTGCACAACCTCATCAAACCAAATATTCCTCGGCTTAAGCGTAGACAACCCTTTTTCTTTGAGTTCTATTCGTTTCACGGCATATTTGGTGACCGTATTTCCTTTGGACTCTCTTCCTTTGATCAGGATTTCCGAAAAATCAAGGTCCCACCTCAGTTTTTTTATAGTACCTAGAGCCCTGAGTTGCACTGTGATTACCTCAGCCTCTCCATTTGGATTGGCCGAAAAGTAAAGTACCTCTGATCCCGATTGGCCAGTCGTCAATTCGTAGGGCTTATCTCTAGTGACCCCGGTTACCGTAAAACGCTTGATGTACGATGCGCCTTTCAAACCGTCGCGATAGACCATATTGTATACAGTTCTTGTGTCCTTCTTTTTAAACACAGCGACATGAATAATGTCTTTACCGACAAATGTTTTTGCATCAACCTTGGTAACGATCATTTTACCTTCTCGAGTGAAAACAATGAGGTCATCTATATCGCTGCAATCAGCTACATATTCATCCTTTTTAAGCGAAGTCCCTACAAAGCCTTCCTCCCTATTGACATATAATTTAGCATTTCTATTAACTACTTTGGTCGCCTCGATATCATCAAACACCCTAATCTCAGTTTGTCGCTCGCGACCTTTACCATACGTGGATTTTAGTTGTTTAAAATAATCTACCGCATAGTCGACTATATGGTCTAAATGATGCTGCACCTGAGCCAGTTTATCCTCTAAACTCTCGATGTATTGTTGGGCTTTATTCAAGTCAAACTTAGAAATACGCTTAATCCGTATCTCTGTTAATCTGGCCAAATCATCTTGGGTGACTGGTCTTTTTAAGTGGGCGGTATGGGGTTTTAATCCTTGGTCAATAGCGTCCAATACCCCTTCCCAAGTTTCTTGTTCCTCAATGCTTCGGTAGACCCTTTTCTCAATAAATATGCGCTCCAGTGAAGAAAAATGCCACTGGGATTCTAACTCCTCCCTCTGAATTTCCAGTTCTGCTTTCAACAAACCCAATGTTCTATCTGTCGATCTGGCCAGCATTTCGCCTACACCGATAAACAATGGCTTGTTGTCTTCAATGACACAGGATAGAGGGGAAATGGAGGACTCACAACTTGTAAATGCGTACAGGGCGTCTATAGTTTTGTCTGGGGACACCCCTGCAGGCAAATGCACCAAAATTTCCACAAATTCTGAGGTGTTGTCATCTATCTTCTTAATTTTTATTTTCCCTTTCTCGTTGGCCTTGAGTATGGAGTCAATAAGCGTGGACGTATTCGTACCGTAAGGAATCTCACTGATGACCAGGGTGCTTTTATCTAATTGAGCGATCTTGGCTCTGACCCGTATTCGTCCTCCGCGCATACCGTCTTGATACTGAGTAACATCAATGATGCCAGCAGTGGGAAAGTCGGGGAATAATTCAAATTTTTTACCTCTTAAATGCGCTATGGAGGCATCGATTAATTCATTGAAATTATGCGGAAGGATTTTGGTGGACAACCCCACGGCTATCCCTTCAGCACCCTGAGCCAACAATAACGGAAATTTTACCGGAAGGTTTACTGGCTCCTCTTTGCGTCCGTCATAAGAAAACTGCCACTCGGTGATTTTCGGACTAAAAACTACTTCCAGGGCAAACTTAGACAGTCTAGCTTCTATATAACGAGAAGCCGCTGCGCCATCACCTGTTAAAATATTACCCCAGTTACCTTGAGTGTCGATGAGCAGGTCCTTTTGACCTATTTGCACCATAGCATCTGCGATACTTGCATCTCCGTGCGGATGGTACTGCATGGTGTGTCCGACTACATTGGCGACTTTATTGTATCTGCCGTCATCCAACTCCTTAAGCGCATGCATTATTCGGCGTTGCACCGGTTTAAAACCATCTTCAATAGCCGGAACAGCGCGTTCCAAAATGACATAAGAGGCGTAGTCTAAGAACCATTCTTTGTACATACCTGTGACTTTGGTCAACTGCTCCTGTGGGGCAATTTGCTCAAAATCTTCAGAGGGTATATGTGGTTCTTCTGTATTCATATATGATTGAATTACATTTCTTTATCATTGATTACATCAAGCTCCACTTTAAGGTTTTCAATGATGAATTCTTGTCGATCTGGCGTGTTCTTACCCATATAAAAAGACAATAAATCTTCCACTGAAGTGGTGCGATCCATCAACACGGGTTCCAACCTGATTTGGGGACCGATGAAATGTTTGAATTCGTCTGGAGAAATCTCACCCAGCCCCTTAAATCTGGTTATTTCAGGCTTAGCTCCCAATTGAGCAATCGCATTCCTTCGCTCCTCATCGCTGTAACAATAGATCGTTTGTTTCTTATTCCTGACACGGAAAAGAGGCGTCTGTAAGATGTACAGATGATTTTCTTTGATTAATTCTGGGAAAAACTGAAGGAAAAATGTGATCAACAACAAACGAATATGCATTCCATCTACGTCTGCATCCGTTGCGATCACGATTTTATTATACCTGAGGTCTTCCATAGAATCCTCAATATTTAGGGCTGCTTGTAGGAGATTGAATTCTTCGTTCTCATACACAATCTTCTTGCTCATTCCATAGGAATTGAGCGGCTTACCTCTTAAGCTAAATACGGCTTGGCAATTGACATCTCTTGACTTAGTAATGGAGCCTGAAGCGGAATCCCCTTCCGTGATAAATAAAGTACTTTCCAAAGACCGATCGCTTTTTACATCGGTTAGGTGTACGCGACAATCCCTTAGTTTTTTGTTGTGTAAACTCGCTTTTTTAGCGCGATCTCGCGCTAGTTTCCGAATTCCTGAAAGCTCTTTGCGCTCTCTTTCAGCCTGCATGATCTTAGATTGCATCAATTGGGCCGTCTCCGGATTTTTGTGCAGGTAATTATCGAGTTCTGTCCCGAGAAAATCCATAATATAGGAACGAACAGAGGGCATTTCGCCACCCATTTCAGTAGAACCCAACTTGGTTTTGGTTTGGCTTTCAAAAACGGGTTCCATCACTTTAATCGATATGGCTGAAATAATCGATTTTCGTATATCTGCCGCCTCGTAATTTTTTCCGTAAAAATCCCTGATTGTTTTGGCTAAAGCTTCTCTAAAAGCAGCCTGATGAGTTCCGCCCTGTGTGGTGTGCTGTCCATTGACAAACGAATGGTATTCTTCACTGTACTGGGTTTTGCTGTGGGTAATGGCCACCTCGATATCGGGGCCTTTCAGGTGGATCACTGGATAGAGTAAATCCTCTTCTTTGTTGTTGTCCTCAATCAGGTCTTTCAACCCGTATTCTGAGATGTATTTCTCTCCGTTATAGACCAAAGTAAGTCCAGGGTTGAGGTACACATAATTTTTGATCATGCGCACAACATACTCGCTTCTGAACTTAAAATTTTTGAATATAGTTTCGTCTGGAATAAAGGTCACCCGAGTACCTCTTTTCTTTCCAGATTCTTCTGGACCAGTCTGATGGGATAATTGGCCTTGGTGGAATTCGGCCGTCACGGACTGTTGATCGCGAACAGACTCCACGATAAAAGTGGACGAAAGTGCATTAACCGCTTTTGTACCTACGCCATTGAGGCCCACTGATTTTTTGAAGGCCCTACTGTCGTACTTTCCACCGGTATTCATCTTGGAAACAACATCGACCACTTTACCTAAAGGAATACCTCGACCGTAATCGCGAACACTAACTTGTTGGTCTTTAATGGAGATTTCGATTGTTTTTCCAGCCCCCATGACAAACTCATCAATACAGTTGTCGATCACTTCTTTGAGCAAAATATAGATACCGTCATCAGCTGAGGTACCATCACCTAGCTTACCAATGTACATACCTGGCCTTAGGCGAATATGCTCTCGCCAATCCAGTGATCGTATATTGTCTTCTGTATATTGTGTTTCTTGGGTCATTCTGGGAAGAACACCCAAAATATTTTTTGGGTGAAAATGCTAATATAGCAAGACTCCCAAAAAGATAAAAAGGCTGGGCTTTAAAGTAATTAACAATAAGCCAAGCCCTATTGTTGACAGAAACTTAAGGAACTATGAATCT
>JALQVG010000006.1 GCA_023260435.1 Flavobacteriaceae bacterium
GCACCGGACGATCGTCGACTGAATTCACTGAGCCCACTGTTGGTCTTGTTTAAGGTCGGCGACCAATGCCGCGATATAGGCCTGCTCGGGAATGCTGTTGCCCGCGGCATGAGAATTAAAATCACAGTAGGGGCATTTGCGCACACACCAGGGAATATGCACATACAGCGACAGCGGCGGTAGTTCGGTGATGCTGTTAATGAGCAGTGGCTCTTGTTGCCGTGTCGGCCGCAAGCTTGGCGAGCAATTCGGCCATTGCCTTGCCGCGGTGGCTGATCCGATCGCTTTCCCAAACCATTACAACATCCTAAACGGGAATGCTGGAGCAGGAGATTTGATTTTGGTCAAGGCCAATAATCGCCAATATTCGGCACAAGGGATTCAAACCAAATGGGACCATCACTGGATCAGTGGTTCAGCAAAAAACGATATTGAATTGGGATTGCGCATACACCGAGATGACGAAGACAGATTTCAATGGGTGGATCAATACAGCATTAACTCCCTAGGAATGAACCTAATTCAATCGGGTACTCCGGGTACCGATGCTAACCAGATCACTACAGCCGATGCCACCGCTGCATACGCACTTTACAAATGGAAAAAAGGTGCTTGGTCCATTGTTCCAGGACTGCGCATGGAATCCATTAAAATGAGTCGAGAAAACTTTGGCAAGCAGGATCCCCAGCGCACCGGAAATGCTTTGGTATCCAATCAAAACTCGGTAACCGAGTGGATTCCTGGGATAGGCATGACCTATCGATTAAATCCCGATATTTCCTTTTTTGGGGGCGTACATCAAGGGTTTTCTCCTCCGAGTAACACCCAAGGGGTGGACGTAGAGCGCAGTGTCAACTACGAGTGGGGTACCCGGATAGAAAAATCAAACCTCAGCTCAGAATTGGCGCTTTACTTCAATGATTTTTCTAACTTATTGGGTTCAGACACAGCCGCCTCTGGGGGTACTGGAAATCTGGATCCCTTTAATGCCGGAGCAGTTGATGTATATGGATTGGAATGGTCGGCGGTTTGGTCTATGGATTGGTTTAGAAAATTTCCTATGCAGCTTAGCGCCAACTACACCTGGACACAAAGCTCCTTTCAGTCCAGTTTCAGTTCAGCTTCTGACATTTGGGGGGTTGTAGCACAAGGAGATGAGCTGCCATACATCGCAAAACATCAAGGGCAAATACAATGGAGTGCTCAATACCAAAAATGGAATGGTTCTTTGAGGGCACACTATCAATCTGACATGAGAACCCAATCAGGAACAGGAGCCATACCACCCCAAGAACTGATACCATCCCGTTGGGTGATGGATGCACAGCTCACCTATCTCATTACCCCAGGGGTTCAACTGAAAACAGTGGCTCAGAACCTGACCAACAACAACTATATGGTATCCAGAGTTCCTGCAGGATTAAGACCAGGGATCCCTTTCCACATCATGAGTGGGATTACTTGGCAGTGGTAGTCTTATCCTTTTGAACGATAGGCCTCAACCGCCAGTGCGACAGAACCATAGGTCTTGAGCAATCTCAAGGCCTCTTCTGTTTCTATGCCCAAGGCTTGTTCGATATAGGACGTACCCCTGCCCACCAGTTTTTCATTGGTCAACTGCATATGAACCATTTTATGGCCTTCTACCCTTCCAATCCGAATCATGTAGGCCGTAGAAATCATATTGAGGATCATTTTCTGGGAGGTTCCGCTTTTCATGCGGGTACTGCCGGTAACAAACTCAGGTCCCACATTACAAGCTATACCAATATCGGCAGTAAGCGCCAAGGGGGCTCCTGGATTGTTGGTAATTCCTGCCGTCAATATACCATTTGCCCGACAAGCTTCTATGCCCCCCAAAACATAGGGCGTAGTACCGGACGCAGCAATGCCAACGACCACGTCATGTACATTGATGTCAAATGCCTGTAGGTCAAGCCATGCCTGGGCTCGGTCATCTTCGGCCCCCTCAACTGCTCGTCGTATCGCACCATCTCCGCCCGCAATGATTCCGATGACTCTGTCATGAGGCATCCCGTACGTCGGCGGAATTTCTGAGGCATCCAGCACACCTAATCGCCCACTGGTTCCTGCGCCAATATAGAACAACCTTCCTTGGGGAAACCGTTCCACCAAGGCTTCCACCAATAGCTCGATCTGAGGCAAACACGAAGCTACAGCTTGGGCTACTTTTCGATCCTCAGCATTGATCGATGCCAATAACTCAGCGGTTGTCTTTTGTTCTAAATGATCATACAATGAGGGTTGCTCGGTAATGCGTGTAAACTTCTGATCCATATATTATTGGGGAAAAAATTGAACTCCTGCAATTGAATTAACTCGGGCGCCAGTGACCTCTGCCAAACAGTTCACCTGACCTGCGCGGCGTAAGGCACCCATGAATGCGAAAATCAATGCTTCTTTGGCATCTACCAATCCATCTTGAGGAACAACCAGCAAATGTTCGGGCAGATAGCTTTTCAAGCACTGAATCAAAAATAAATTATGTGCCCCACCCCCTGTGATCAACACTTTTCGATTGTCGGTGGTAAATCGGTTGATGGATTGGGCAATCTGGTAGGCGATGTGGTGGCAGGCTGTGTGGAGTTGATCTTTGATGTCACTAAGGAATCGGCCTTGTCGGTCGACAAATAAAGGCCACACATGATGATTAAACCACTCAACTCCAGTCGACTTAGGTCCTTGGATGCGGTAGTAGTCCAGGTCATTGAGTGAGTTCAGTAGTTCTGGTAACATGTGGCCCGAGGCCGCGATTTCACCACCAGCATCGTACTGATGTCCTAGTGCTTCTGACAATCGGTTGAGCAACATATTGCAAATCCCAACATCAAATGCCTTTCTACTGCCCTGAAATTTCATAGATACATTGCAAATCCCTCCTAGGTTCAGACAAAACCCGTATCGACCAAAAAGCAATTCATCTCCAATGGGTACTAATGGCGCTCCATGTCCACCTAGGGCCACATCCTGGCTTCTAAAATCACAAATCACTTCGCTTGCTGAGGCGTTGCTTAAAGACTGACCATCGCCGAGCTGAAACGTATATCCTTGATCTGGTCTGTGGTGTACCGTATGTCCATGACTGGCAATTGCATCACAGGTCAATCCCTTGGTTTGCAACCAATTTTTGGCCTGGGTGCCTAACCATATACCATAATCGCGGTGGGCTGAATCCAATCGATCTGGTAAATAAGCCAATGCCTCAGAGAGTTCCCGCCTCATCTGGGCCGTATACTCCAGGGTTTGAGCAGCAACTAGGGTGTAGGTCCAACCCGCTTCCCCCTGGATAAATTCAGCCAGACACAGGTCTAACCCATCTAAAGAGGTGCCAGACATCAACCCTAAAATACGCTGCTTATTCACCCTGAAAAGGTACATTTTTTGTCCTCAGGATTTGTTTATCTTTGAAAAAAATGAACCCCATGCTCATCATTGGAATTGCTGGAGGAACCGGTTGTGGCAAAACCACAGTGGTTCAGCAAATGGTTGAAGCGCTCTCTAACGACCAAGTGAGCGTACTTTCTCAAGACAACTACTACAAAGACCTTTCTCACCTAGATTTTGAATCTAGGTGCGCCACAAATTTCGATCATCCCAACGCCATTGATTTTGAACTGCTTAAAGCGCATTTACAAGAGTTAAAATCAGGTAGAACTATCAAGCAGCCGGTTTATTCGTTTGAGCAACACAACCGCACTCAAGACTATGTGGATGTTTTGCCCACATCTGTAGTGATTGTTGAGGGAATATTGGTGCTTTCTGACCCTGAGCTTAGGGCGCTATACGACATTCGCATTTATGTAGAAGCCGACGCCGATGAGCGTTTGATCAGAAGGTTGAAAAGAGATGTTCAACAAAGAGGAAGAGACACACAAGAAGTGCTCGAACGTTACCAAACGACGTTAAAACCGATGCACGAGGCATTTATTGAGCCTTGTAAAGCTCACTGTGATTTGATTATTCCCAACAACCACTACAATACAGTGGCCATAGACGTAGTAAAAGCAGTCATTCACCAAAAATTACAATCGTGATCAGTCGCTTTAATCGTTGGAAAGAAAAAACTTGGTTTAAAACCATCACCAACATCTATGTGGTTATATTAAGCGTTTTTGCCATATGGATGTTGTTTTTTGACACCAACTCCCTCATGATTCAACGAGAGTTACAACATGAAATCGATGAGCTTGAGGCCCAGAAAATATTTCTGATTCAAGAAATCAATAAAGATCGCGCAGCCTTAAAGGAATTGAATCGACCCGAGGCGATGGAAAAGGTAGCTCGGGAGAAATATCAATACCACAGAGCTGACGAAGATGTGTACCTCATAGAGTTTAAAGACAGTATTAACCCTCAAGATGAATAGCGAAAATCCCATGGAGGAACCCATGCGGTTCAATGCCCAACAGTGGAAACAACTGCTGCAATGGCAACTCGATGGAAAAAGCTACCAAGAATTGATCAGCCCGGAAATCGAGGGCATTCAAATCAAACCCTTTTACGACGCGGAAGATCTTCCAAAAGTAGTACCCGATTTAGAGCACCCAAAAAAGGTTTACCTGCAAGAGCGCATCCGGGCAAAAGATGATCAACAGGGTTGGAATAGCGCCCAAGAAGCACTAGCCAAGGGCGCTGACAACCTGCGCATCACCTGGTTAGGGTCATCAACTGACGCCTTGGCGTTGATGAATAAACTCGGAGCATTTCCTGTGGTTCAACATTGGGTATTTTACAGCGTCGCAGAAGAGTTCATCGATCAATTCTCCAGATTATCACCTGCTGTCAAGGAAACGGTTCGTATTGAATGGGATCCATTGGCCATGCTCGCTATCACGGGGAATTGGGTAACAACCCAACAAAATGATCTCGCTCGTTGGCGGCAAATGCATACCCTTCTGGCTTTAGATCATTTGTGTATCGACGTTTCAAGGTATCAAGAGTCTGGAGGATCAATCATCCAACAACTGGCCTACACTATGGCTCAGTTGGAAGTGTATTTTAATTTATTACCCGAGCCCCTAAAATCATCAGACCAAGTGATCAGCCAGGTACACGTGTACACCGTGAACAGTGGGGATTACTTTATGGAAATGGCTAAAATCAAGGCTTTGCGTTGGTTGGTTGTTTCGATGGGATCCTGGTATGGACTTTCGCTGACTTGTCACGTGACGGTTCGACCCTCAAGAAAAAACAAAACAGCCTACCACACTACGCAGAACACCTTGAAAAGCGCAGCAGAAGTGCTCAGTGGACTAATGGGTGGAGCTAGTGCACTGGCCCCACTCGCCCATAATGAATTGATCCAAAGCGGTGATATTCAAGCCCAACAAGAGGCCTTCCACCAACTGGCCATTTTGGTGCATGAAACTGGTTTGGTGGGACAAGACCTAGGCGCGGGAAGTTATTATGTCGCATATTTAACCGATCAGTGGGCGCAAAAGGCATTGGCCCTGAATCAATCGATCAGAAATTCAGGGGGTTGGATCAAAGCCATGAATCAGGGCATCATTCAGCAAAAAATCGAACAACACCACGTGAAAACACTCAAAGCTTATCAAGCGCTTGAGAAGAAACAACCCTCGGATAAGGATTTGGACACCTCTCATTGGAACAAGTCGCCATTCAGCCGATTTGTACCAAAAAAAACATCCATTGCCTTGCTTCCGGTTCGGAGATTGTCTGAGGCAGATGAACGAAAATGGTACCGCCTGTGAAACGCAAGGGAACACATGACGAACTCTTGGGGAGTGTATTTGAGGAACAAGCTTCCTGGCACCAGGGAATGATCGCGGGAAAATCACCTTTTCTCAGAGGTCCTTATTTGAGTATGTACGTACAAAAGCCATGGACCATTAGGCAATATTCTGGATTTTCTACGGCTGCCCAAAGCAATGAATTTTACAAAAAGAACTTGGCCGCTGGCCAGACAGGATTATCTATAGCCTTTGACTTACCCACACATAGAGGCTATGATAGTGATGCGGATGAAGCTGTAGCAGATGTGGGAAAAGCGGGGGTAGCCATAGATACTTTGGACGATATGTGTGCGCTTTTTGAGGGAATTGACATGGGTCAAGTATCCGTGTCCATGACCATGAATGGAGCGGTACTTCCCATCATGGCATTTTATATTGCTGCGGCACAGAGACAGGGGGTGGAAGAACACCAACTCAGGGGGACGATTCAAAATGACATCCTTAAGGAATTCATGGTGCGCAACACCTACATATATCCTCCAGAAGCTTCTATGGAAGTAGTAGCTCAGGTGATGGAATACTGTACCCACAAAATGCCTTTATTTAACAGCATCAGTATTTCAGGCTACCACCTACAAGAGGCGGGTGCTTCAACAGCGCAAGAATTGGCCTACACTTTGGCCGATGGGTGGGCCTATGTGCGCGCGGCCCAAGAAAAGGGATTATCGGTAGATGACATTGGGCCAAGACTTTCATTTTTCTGGGGAATCAGCATGCGCTCTATCGATGAAATAGCCAAATTGAGGGCGGCCAGGGTTTTGTGGTGCCGCATCATGAAACTCATGGGGGCCAAGAATGAAAAATCATGGGCTTTAAAAACACACGCACAAACCAGCGGATGGAGCTTGACTGCACAATGGCCCAAAAACAACTTGACTCGAACAGCAGTTGAGGCAATATCTGCCGTACTGGGAGGAACTCAAAGCCTACACACTAACTCATTTGACGAAGCTTTAGCGCTGCCTACGGATGACTCTGCTCGATGGGCTCGAAATACACAAATTTATCTGCAAGGGGAAGCAGGATTGACCCGACCCATAGATCCATTGGGTGGAAGTTATTTACTGGAAGAAAAAACCTTATCATTAATTGATGAGGCCTGGGAAATAATCACAGAGATTGAACAACAAGGTGGAATGACCCAATATGTTTTGGCAGGGACCCCCAAGAAGTCGATTCTGAAGGCCGCTGCTAAAACTCAAGCACAAATTGATGCGGGTACCTACCCGATCGTTGGAGTCAACGAATTTATCGCTCATGAACTTGAAAAGCCACATTTGCGTTACATACATCTTGATGAGGTACTGGAAAACCAATGCAACCGATTAAAAGAACACAAGTTAAAAAGAGACTCCGCGCTTTGTGCTCAATCGTTAACCGCTTTGAAAAAAGCGGCGCTTGACAAAAAAACAAATCTGTTGGAAGCTTCCGTAGTTGCTGCTCAAAATGGAGCTACGCTAGGTGAAATTAGCGAAGTGTTGGTCCAAGTATTTGGCCGATACCAACCTGAACCTACTGGGGTAACCGGTGTTTATCAAGCTGAATTAAAAACACAGGCCTCATTTATTCGTTCGGTATCCACTGGGGAAAGTTGGGCTAAAAAAAATGGAAGAAAACCGAAAATTCTCCTGGCTAAAATGGGCCAAGATGGACATGACAGGGGGCTTTACGCGGTAGCGGCAGCCTTGAGCGATCAAGGTTTTGAGGTAAAGATGACGCCGCTTTTTCAAACCCCTGAACAGGTGGGCTATATGGTCCAAAACTGGGGAGCGGACCTGGTGAGTATCTCCAGTATGACTAATGGACACGGGGCTCTAGTGCCCGCATTATGTCAATGGTTGAAGAAACTCGGATTAGGCCATGTAAAGGTTATTTTGGGAGGAATTATTCCCGAAAGTGACATCGATTCCATGAAAGCCCATGGGGTTGATTTGATTTTTGGCCCGGGTACTGACCTTACCTCTGCAGCACAAGACATCTATCGACTACTAAATGAAGATATCAAGAATGATTGATTTACCATCGTGTTAACAATTTCTCTTTTTAGCCCTTGTCAATTAATTGTATTTTTACCCTCAATTTGAACCATCTATGGGTAAAATCATTGCAGTTGCTAACCAAAAAGGAGGTGTAGGCAAGACTACCACCAGCGTAAACCTAGCTGCCTCATTGGGCGTACTAGAAAAAAAAGTGTTGATCATCGATGCTGACCCCCAAGCCAATGCCACATCTGGGTTAGGTATCGATGTGGCCCAAGTTTCTATAGGCACCTACCAAATCTTGGAACACACTGCCCTAGCTGCTGAAGCTATTGTATCTACGGATTCTCCAAACCTGGATATCATTCCAGCCCACATTGATCTAGTAGCTATTGAAATAGAATTGGTCGACATGCCTGACCGGGAACGAATGCTCAGAAAGGCTTTGGCTCCGATCAAAGAAGCTTATGACTATATCCTCATCGACTGTGCCCCTTCATTGGGATTGCTGACACTTAATGCATTAACGGCGGCTGACTCTGTAGTCATCCCAATCCAATGCGAATATTTTGCTCTAGAGGGTCTGGGGAAATTATTGAATACCGTAAAAAGTGTTCAAAAAATACACAACCCAGGATTGGATATTGAAGGACTTTTGCTCACGATGTATGATTCCAGACTTAGGTTGTCCAATCAAGTAGTCGATGAAGTGAGAAAACACTTCAACGACATGGTATTTAAAACAGTGATTCAGCGCAATGTGCGCCTGAGTGAAGCCCCTAGTTACGGGGAAACCATCATCAAATACGACGCGAGCAGCAACGGCGCACAAAATTACCTAAATTTGGCCCAAGAGCTTCTCGAGAATAATTCCACATATGGCCAAAGCAACTAAAAAACAAGCTTTAGGAAGGGGCTTATCTGCCCTATTAAGTGATCCGAATACAGATATTAACTCTGCTCAGGACAAAAATGCTGATCAGGTGATCGGTCAGGTCATTAACCTAGCTTTGGACCGTATCCAAGTCAATCCTTTTCAACCCAGGACACACTTTGACGAACAGCAACTTCAGGAACTGAGTCAATCGATCAAAGAGTTGGGCGTAATCCAACCCATAACCGTCAGAAAAACTGACTTTAACACCTTTCAGCTGGTCTCTGGAGAACGTCGGTACAGGGCCTGCAGATTGGCTGGAGTACCCTCTATTCCTGCCTATGTGCGCATTGCCAATGACCAGGAGTCTTTGGAAATGGCTTTAGTAGAAAATATTCAGCGACAAGATCTAGATGCCATTGAAATTGCTTTGTCCTACCAGCGTTTGATGGACGAGGTACAGTTAACCCAAGAAATGATGGCGCTAAGGGTCGGAAAACAACGATCAACGATAGCTAACTATCTCCGACTATTGCAATTAGATCCCATTGTACAATCTGGTATTCGCGATGGATTTATCACCATGGGACATGGTAAAGCATTGGCCCACGTTACGTCTGCTAAACAGCAGATTCAGTTTTATGAACGCATAGTAGCTAAAAACTTGTCAGTGCGCGCCACTGAGGCTATGGTTCAGCAACAAAACACTCATACCCCTGCCAAAACACCAAAATCTGGTGAATACGCTACCCAGCAAGCTGCTTTAAGCCACCTTTGGGGTACCCCAGTATTGATTCAAGCCAAAGGAGCAGGAAAAGGGACGGTTACTTTTTCCTTCAAATCTGCTAAAGAGCTTGAGGAGTTGACCAAAAAATTTATCGGTGAATCCTAAACACTTTTTTTGGGTAGTGATCGGGTTGTTGAGTATGATTCCCTATTGGGGATTTGCCCAGGAAAACGAACCTGTATATTCCACCCAAACTAAAAAAAACAAAGAGGTCAAATTAGGTTCCTTTGATCGTGGTGAGGCCGCTGAAATCAATCCATTGGCCCCGGCAAAGGCCGCTTTTTTTTCGGCAGTTCTGCCAGGACTGGGTCAGGCCTACAACAAGAAGTATTGGAAAATACCTATGGTTTACGCTGCCCTAGGGAGTAGTTTATATGGCTACCTCAACAGTCAATCCGCCTACACTGAGTTCAGAAATGCGTTTAAATCTCGAAGAGCTGGGTTTATGACCGATAAATACTACGACTTGAACAACAGTGGATTAGTACCTGGATCTCCAGATATATCAGATAGTTCACTACAAAAAGCTCAAGAACTAGCACAGGACAACAGAGACCTTGCTTTGGTGGTCACCATCGGTATCTATGCGTTAAATATCATCGATGCCAATGTGGATGCGCATTTAAAGCAATTCAATGTGAGTCAAGACCTAAGTTTTCGGTGGAGCCCCACTCTAGAAAAATCCGGAATTGACCAACAGTGGTACACCGGTGTACAATTGACCTTAAGATATTGATATGAAAATTGCCTTATTTGGATATGGCCGTATGGGTCAATTAATTAAAGAAATTGCTTTGGGACAGGGACACGAGGTACCCGTAATCGTCGATCAGAAATTAGACCATGTTGACTTGTCATCCATAGATGTAGCTATTGATTTTAGCACACCTGAATCAGCCTTTCACAATATATCCCTTTGTGCCGCCCAATCGGTACCTGTGGTCTGTGGTACAACTGGATGGTTGGATCAATATGAAGACGCCGTAGCCCTTTGCTCAAAGCAAGGAGGGTTACTTTACGCTTCCAATTTTAGCATTGGGGTAAATATTACCTTCCGTATCAATGAAATTTTAGCTCAGATGATGGCTTACTATCCCGTGTATCGAGCATCAATTACAGAAATACATCACACCAAGAAATTAGATGCGCCTAGCGGCACTGCGATCACACTCGCTCAAGGAATCATAGATTCAAGCCAATATACTCAATGGCAATTGGCTCCCGATAGTACTAACGAGCAAGACCTCCAAATTAACTCCATCAGAGAAGGTGATGTTCCTGGAACACACCTAGTCTCGTACCAAAACGACATAGATACCATTGAACTCAAGCACACGGCTCATTCCAGACAAGGGTTTGCTCACGGTGCGGTCATGGCTGCTACCTGGTTAGCAGGTAAAAAAGGAGTATATTCTATGCGGGATATCATCGACAACCCCATTAAACCATAAAAAATGACTTGGACACATTGGTTGCTATTTTTTCTAGCTATTCAACTCCTGCATGGAGCAGCTACCTATCCGCTTTATAAAAAAGTAGGTCACGCACCTTGGAAAGCATTTATCCCCTTGTACAATGCGTGGATATTGCTTAAGATCATCCACAGGCCTACCTACTGGATTATTTTGTTGTTGCTCCCTGTGGTAAACTTGATCATGATACCCGTTGTTTGGGTAGAGACGATCAGGTCATTTTCCCTAACCTCTAGAAAAGAGGCGTGGAGTGTGGTTCTCTCACTAGGGTTTTATTTGTTTGCGGTTGGTCGAAAGGCAGAACAACTCACCTACCAACCTGATCGCGAGAAAATGCCTAAAACTGGTGCAGGCGAATGGTTGAGTTCAATGGTATTTGCCATTGTTGCCGCTAGTGTTGTCCACACTTATTTTCTACAACCATTTGTAATTCCCACTGGATCGCTGGAAAGCACTTTGTTAATCGGCGACTTTCTGGTGGTTTCTAAATATCACTACGGGGCAAGAATACCCATGACACCACTGGCGGCACCCATGGTTCACGACAGCTTACCTGTAGTGGGTAAAAAATCATACCTCAGCAGCCCTCAGATTCCCTACCTGAGAATACCCGGATTTGCCCCGGTGAGAAGAAATGATATAATCGTATTTAGCTGGCCTCAGGACACTGTGCGTTTTTTTAGAGATCCCTCTAACATCAGAATCGACAAACCCATCGATAAAAAATCGAATTACGTCAAACGTTGTGTGGGTATTCCAGGGGACACCCTAAGTATTGTGGATGGACAAGTCATGATCAACCACTCCCCCTTAGAATACGACGATAGGGCCCGTTTACAACACAATTACGCAGTTTTTGCCCAGCAGGGAATTTCAGCCCAAAAACTAAAAGGATTAGGGATCGATGGATTTAACAGAACGTATAGCATAGCTCAACTCAACCAAAGTCAGGCCGATGCCATCATGCGTTCGGGAGCAAGTATTTACAACAATCCACAAGGAGATGGATACCTGATTTTAACCTTTGACAAGGGCATCGATCCTCAGGTTGTCCGCCAACAAGGTTTGGTGGTAACGGAATTGATGGATCGAGAGAAATGGCTTACCCTAACTCAAGAATCCGCACAAATCCTAAAACAAACCAAAGGGATTGATTCGGTGGTTCCACAAATTGCCGGAAAAAATCGCTACAACCCAAGTATTTATCCACATACGCCCCTACTTGCCTGGAATGAAGATCAATACGGCCCGATTTACTTACCTAAAGCAGGAGACCAAATAGAATTAACTCCCGAAAACGTTCTTGTCTACAAAACGGCGATCCGTGATTATGAAGGACATGAAATCCTACAAAAAGACAATCAGGTTTATGTAGATGGACAAGTACAGACCCACTACACATTTGATCAATCCTATTATTGGATGATGGGCGATAACCGACATAACTCTGAGGACTCCCGCTTTTGGGGTATGGTACCAGAGAATCATATTGTAGGTAAACCCATATTTATATGGATGAGTATTGATGGATTTACCCAAAGCATCAGTCAATGGCGAATTCGTTGGGACCGGGTATTTACAGTCGTCCACGGTTCAGGCCAACCCCGCTCTTACTTTGCCTACTTTATAGGCGCATTACTGATCTATTATGGGGTAAACTATTTTAGAAAACGTAAATCGAAACAAGCGTGAAGGTAATCGTTCCTACTTATCTCCCCTTGATTCCAACATTTGCAGCCATCAACCAAGGGGATGTGGTTTGGGAAGTTTGTGGTACTTATCAAAAACAATCCTACAGAAATAGGTCTTTAATCGCCACCGACCGAGGTGCATTAACCCTGACTATACCCATTGCGCACAGAAACCACCGCCAGGCTTTTCAAGAGGTGCAAATAGATCCTAACGAACCTTGGCAGCGCACGCATTGGCGCGGTATACAAACCGCATACCGCAGTGCTCCGTACTTTGAATTCTACGAAGATCGATTGGTTCGATTATTTGAAGAAAGCTTTACGTACTTAATTGATGTGAATTTCAAAAGCATGGAAATTCTGTGTCAATGTGCCAAACTGCCAATACCTCTATCAAAAACTGACGTATATGTCAAGGAATTGACACCTGATTCTGACAAGCGTATGTGGGCCTCAAGCAAATATAGACCTAGCATTAGCCCAAAGCCCTATGCTCAGGTTTTTTCCGATCGACACGGCTTTATACAAGGCCTATCATTTCTTGATTTATTATGCAATGAAGGACCTTCAAGTATCGAATACCTCAAGCACATAACCCTCTAATTCGGGGAGGTGAAATTCAGGCGCACCAAAACAGGAAAATGATCCGAGTAGGGTAATTCAGTAACTTGGTGGCCATTCACCTCAAAAGCTTGGTCGACCAATACATAATCGATCCTCAGCGGAAGAAAAACAAACCTAAAGGTGCTCCCAAAACCCACTCCTTTTTCAAAAAAGGTGTCTTTCATATCCGTTCTTATGGTATGGTAGACCGAAGAAAACTGGTTGTTGTTGAAATCCCCTAAAACTATATTGGGATACGGAGAACGTTCCTTATGCGCAGAAAGCAGCACTGATTGAGATTCTTGTTTGTCAAATGAGCGCCCAATGCGATCATACAAGACGGCTAATCTTTGGGCCCACTTACTTTTGGTCGTATCTCTAAGCACTTCTTGATTGGCGCGATTCATTAATTTAAGCGATTGAAAATGAGTGTTATACACACGAACCACTCGGTCCTTCAATTCAATATCCGCATAAATAGCTGTATTAGAGCTAGAGGGGAAATCGATACGGCCTTTGGACACAATGGGATATTTAGACAATATGGCGACCACGGAACGCTCCTTATTATCTCTTGAGGAATAGGTTTGGTAGGGGTACTGTTTAAAGGCGGCCAAAAACTCGGTATCAAACTCTTGAAATGCCAATACATCTGCCTGTGAATTTTTAGCAAAAGCCACTATACTGTCCGCTAAGTATTCTTCTTGGGTCCAACGATATTTGTTTAACAATTTGACGTTATAACTCATAACAGTCAAAGCGCTTTCGTCCGAATCCGCTTGGCTATTATTCCATCGGTATACAGGTCCAAATTGCCAATGTGTCAACAGCAAAACTACCACCGACCACCAGGCCATTGATTTCCAACGAAAAATCCAATACAACAAAAACAAGGTATGCCCGAGCCATAAAAAGGGCATCGCTAAACTAAAAAAAGAGAGAAAATAGTAACCATCCCCAGGCAGAAATGGTGCGAGCTGAGCCACTACTGTTATGGCTATCAGCACCAAATGCGCCGCCTTCATCAATGAATTAGTAATTTCACTGGGTTTAAACATGATCGGGACCTTGTTGAAATAAAAAATCTTTTTCCTCTTGAGTCAATGAATCGTAACCAGAGGCACTTATCTTATCTAAGATAGCATCTATTTTTCGTTGGTGAGCCGCTTGAATACCACTTAGCTCACCGGTTGACTTTTTAGGTCCTTTCGACTGATAGACCTTTTTTAAGTGACTTTTTTTGTTTGATGAGGTTCTATTCCAATGAATTAGAGACCACTGTGTTAAGTCTCTGCCTTGTCTGAGGTTTATGGCGTAGATGAGGCCCACCAACGCACCGACAAGATGTGCTAATTGAGCCCCAGAAATATTGCTCCATAAACTAAATAGGTCAATGATCACTAATACCGCGCCGATATACTTTAATTTGATCTGACCAAAAAATAAGTGAACTGGAAGTTCTGGTTGATAGGCACATACGTAGATGATCAATGCCATAATGCCCGCTGAAGCACCGATCAAATACCCAATAGCTATTTGAGGAAAAACAATACCTGCTAGGAGGTAACTGAAGCCTGAAGTCAGGGTTCCTGCCCACCAAATATGCCACCACCTGGCTGAAGAAAATAAGTGCAAAAACAATCGGGAAGCACCTGCAATAAAAATCAAGTTACTGATTAAATGAAGCGGTTGTACATGAACCCACCCAAACGTCAACAGTGTCCATGGTCTACTCAAAAACTCATTCCACTGCTTGGGTAAAGCCCAAGTATCGACCGCGCTGTAGGTCTCACCAAACACCAAGTTTTGCACCTGTACCATAAAGAAAATAATGACCAGGACACCCATCATTCGGCCTGATGAGTCTAGTTGAAGCCAAAATCGTTGGACCTGCTGTTTCATTAGTACCAGCGATTGCGGTCAAAGGAATTTTTCTTCCAATACCAAGCCATCAAAAATCCAAAAAGCGCACCGCCTACATGAGCAAAATGAGCAATTCCCGACCCAAAAATACTGTAGCCAGTGATTCCAGAAAAAAGATCAAGCCCGATTAATACGGGGATAAAATACTTGGCTTTAATCGGAACCGGCACAAACATTAAGAACAGTTCACTATTGGGGAATGCCATTCCGAAAGCCACCAAGACACCATAGATCGCACCTGATGCACCCACAGCAGGGGTTGATATTGCCTCAATCATCGCCTGAACTGTATCTTGACCAGCGACATCATACCAAGCAGGGCTGAATTGACCCTGGCCCAAGAGCGTGATCACTTGCTCGGCCGCATATCCTCCAGCCTCCAGTGCTTGAATACCGCGATAAAAATAAATATAGTTAACTCCCGTGTGAATCAGTGCGGCACCAATACCTGCAGACAAATAAAAGAAAAGGAACTTCTTTCCACCCCACATATGTTCTAAAGCACCACCAAAAGCCCAGAGCGCGTACATATTAAAGAAAATATGAGATAGTCCCCCATGCATAAACATATGGGTGATCACTTGCCAAAACCCAAAGGATGGATGTTCCACAAACCAAAGTGAAAAAAGTCCATACATCACATCACCGTACAATAAGGTAGCTAGAAAAAACAACCCGTTAATGATGATTAAATGCTTCACCGTTTCTGTTATAGACCTCATAGACTAAATTTTTTAAGGAGTTCTTCCGCAGTGATCGAGACAATGACTGGCTTGCGATCGGGACTAAATTCCGGTTCTTTACATGAAAACAAATCATTGATTAAACCTAACTGCTCCTCTACGGTTAAAAATTTCCCCGTGTTTATGGCCATCGTTTTCGACATCAACTGAGCCATCCGATCTACCGAAGAAAACCCTGTATGTTCTATAGATTCCAAATCATCTACCAACTGAATCAACACTTGTGCAGCATCCTGCGGAAGCACATCCATAGGAATACCTACAACATGATCAATCGATTGTTCATCGAATTCAAACCCTATCGCTTGTAGATCTCCGCGCATAGAAGCCAATATACTTTGCTGAGCTATACTCAGTCCCAAAGTGAGCGGAAACAACAGGGTTTGACTTCCCGCTTTTTCCATAGTCATTTGAGCCAGTAATCGTTCATATACAATCCGCTGATGAGCCCTTGACTGATGAATCACCAGTAAAGCCGATTGGTGTTTGGTAACTATATACTTTTTTTCCCACTGAAAACTGGTCAATGCCGATTGGGTTTCTTGCTCCCAACCTTCAAGAGAGGTTTGTTGGGATTCAAAATGAGCCATAGTCTGTCGATGGGGATCATCTCCAATACTGTATAAAGTTTCCCATTGAGTCTGGCTGGGTTTTGATTTATAGGTCGTAGTTTGTTCGTTAAACGGGTTAAAATTCCTATCTACCTCAATCTTTGGATAAACGGGGTTTTTAGACTGATAGGCATAGGGCGTATCCAAATTTGGATCCTTGTCAAAATCTAAAATAGGAGCCACTTGAAATTGACCTAGACTGTGTTTTACAGCTGATCTTAAGATGGCATAAATCCCTTGCTCGTCATCGAACTTCACTTCCGTTTTGGTCGGATGTATATTGACATCTAATCGAGCCGGATCAACCTGAAGATAAATAAAATATCCCGGGTGTAATCCTGGATTGACTAGTCCCTCAAAAGCTTGAAGTACAGCGTGGTGAAGAAAACCGCTTTTGATGAATCGATCATTGACAAAAAAATACTGCATACCCCGTGACTTTTTAGCCATATCGGGCTTTAAGACAAATCCAGAAATTCCCACCAAAGGAGTTTGCTCGGAAATAGGCACTAATTTTTCCGCATATTTCTGTCCGAAAACCTGGGTGATTCTCTGCTTAATGGGTGCTTGTGGCAGCTGAAACAACACCTCTGAATTGTGATGTAACACAAAAGAAATTTCTGGATGCACCAACACTAATCGATGAAACTCATCCAAACAGTGTTTCAATTCAACGGTAGCTGACTTTAAAAATTGTCTTCGCGCTGGTATGTTGTAGAATAGATGCTGAACGGTGACTATGGTTCCTTGAGGCCTAGATGTCGGTAGTAGCTCAACAGAATTACTACCCTGAGCAGTCAGTACATATCCTTCTTCAGACTCAACGGTTTTACTCTGTATGCGCAATTGAGCAATCGAGGCAATCGATGCCAATGCCTCACCCCTAAAACCCTTGGTTTGTAGGCGAAACAAATCATCTGCTGAAGTCAATTTCGAAGTAGCATGACGCTCAATAGATAGCGGAAGATCATCTCGATCAATACCTTGACCGTTATCCACCACCTTGATCAACTGCTTACCGCCGTCACCCAAAAATACTTCTATCCTACTTGCTCCCGAATCAACCGCGTTCTCCAATAGTTCTTTAAGCGCTGAACTAGGGCGTTGAACAACTTCTCCTGCGGCAATCTGATTAGCAACGTGGGCCTCAAGGCGTTTGATTATTCCACCCATTATACAACCCAGTTAAGCACTCCAGTTTTGACGAGCGCTAAGAAAAATAGCACCAAAAAAACGAATATAAAGAACAGCCTAGTCCTTCGGTTTTTGCTTTCAGTCTGATTTTTTTGAGCGCGCCAGTCCGCGCGAAAAGACCTCCTACCAGAAGCTCTAGACACCATACCCGCTGGAGGAAGATCAGCAGCTTCTTGTTTTTTAACCAACAATTCCAAACGCTCTTTCCTCGGGTTGTAATACCTAGGGGTATAGGAAAACGACTTGTTTTTGTTTTGTTTAAATAACGTAGGTAGTTTCATAAGAATCAACTTAATCCAAAAATAAACAAAAACCCAGGATAGACCTGGGTTTACTTTGCGAAGTTATTTACAAAAATACGGTTATAATGCCGCCATTTTTACAGCAGCCACAGCAGCTTCAACCCCCTTGTTTCCGTGTATACCTCCTGAACGATCGATAGCTTGCTGGAGGTTATTGTCCGTCAATACACAAAATATGACCGGAACATCTTGATCGGTATTGAGATTCATAATCCCTTGAGCGGTGGATTGACAAATAAAATCAAAATGTTTTGTTTCCCCTTGGATGACACTTCCAATGGCAATAACCGCGGAGAGTTGATGGCGATCAATAAGCTTTTTACACGCGTGTGGCAATTCAAAAGCACCTGGTACGCGGTATGTATGTATATTGTCTGAATCAACTCCCAGAGCAGATAGTGTATCTACTGCTCCTCGATATAAGTTTTCAGTGATTTCGCTATTCCACTCTGCCACAGCAATCCCAACACGCATGTGCTCACCAGAGGGAAGACTGGACGCATCAAAGAAAGATAAATCAGTTCCTGAAGTAGCCATTATTCTTCCGCCTGCAAACTACCCAACAGGGCGTCAACTGAGCTCGCCTCTACTGCATTAGGATACTGATCGGAAACGGTCTTGAAATACTCTATAGCACTTCCTGTTTGGCCTAATTCCTGGGCCAATACACCCGCTTTAAACCAAAAACGTGGAGCAGAAAATTCGTTGTTGCTGTGCGAAGCAGCGGCGACATAAGATTTCAATCCTGCCTCCTTATCTCCAAGCTCAGACTGAGCATCTCCTAGGGCACCTAAAGCCAAAGCCTGCATCAACGCATCATCTGTTTTGAAACCTGATAAATAACTCACAGCTTGTTCAAATTGACCCAAATGAAGGTAGGAAAGACCTGCACCATAAGCAGCTAAATCCGCTGCTTTCGTACCAGCGTAGTGTTCAGCAATTTCAACAAAACCGTATTTGCCTTCTGCGCCTTCAAGGGCGAGTGTAAAAAGTGAGTCTTGAGATTGCTGGGTAATCAACGCTTGATCAAAATAACGTTGAGCAAAGTACAATTCGTTAGACGCTTCACGTTCCAAGGGCTTTTGCACCCATTGTTGGTATCCCAAGTACCCTAACACGGCCACAGCAATTACGGCAATGACCCCTAGAATAATGTTTTGATTTTGAGACACCCAAGCCTCCGATTTAGAAGCGCTTTCATCTAAAGTGGAAAAAACCTCCGCTGTTGTGCTCGATTCTTGTGTTACTTCTTCTATTTCTTCTTGGGCTTTTGGTTTGTAGCCTCTTTTTTGATATGTAGCCATCTATATGAGATTTAGAGGGCAAAAATAAAGTTTTTATCCAAACCCAAAAGGGTAATCTTTCGTTTATTTTCAATAATTTGCGAGTCCCAAAAAAAGTGATTTTTGCCTATAAACGCTCTATGTTTCTAAAACACCTGACACTGGTTAACTACAAAAATTTCATAGAGAAATCGATTGATTTCGGCGCTAAAATCAATTGTGTAGTCGGACCTAATGGCCAAGGAAAAACAAATGTACTGGACGCTATTTACCATTTAGCCTTGGGCAAAAGCTACTTTAACCCCCAGTCATCACAAAATATCAGACACGACCAGGACTTTTTTTTGATCCAAGGTCTCTTTGACAAAGAAGGCCAAGAAGAGACTGTGGTATGTAGCCTGAAAATTGGATCTAAGAAGGTAATCAAACGCAATGGAAAGATATATGATAAACTAGCAGACCACATCGGTGTGCTCCCATTGGTTATGATTTCACCTGCTGATCGAGATCTGATCGTAGAAGGCAGTGAGGTGCGCAGGAAATTAATCGATGGAATCATTGCTCAGTCAGACCACCATTACTTGAACTTGCTGTTGAGCTACAACCAGACATTAGCTCAGCGCAATGCACTGCTCAAATACTTTGCCCTTAACCACACCTTTGACAGGGAAACACTTAGTGTATACGATGCACAGCTGCGGGATTATGGCCTGCCCATTTACCAGAAAAGAAAAGCGTTTCTCGAAGAATTTATTCCGTTGTTTGAACAGCAGTATCAACAAATCAGCCAAGGTAAAGAATCGGTAAGCATTCAGTACCAGAGTCAACTTCACCAAGGTGATTACGAGGCACAGCTGAGCGAATATCTCCCCAAAGACCGAGCGATTCAGTACACTAGTTGCGGTATTCATAAAGATGATTTATCGTTTGAAATTGACGGCCATCCGATCAAAAAATTCGGCAGCCAGGGACAGCAAAAATCATTCTTGATCGCATTGAAACTGGCGCAGTTTGCCTTTATCCAAAAACACACCCAAACGCAACCTATATTGTTGTTGGACGATATCTTTGACAAATTAGATGACCAAAGAGTCGCTCAGCTGGTAGATTTAGTCAATCAAAACCGATTTGGGCAACTGTTTATCAGCGATACTAATTTTGAGCGAACTGAAAAGATTGTTCAAGCTACTGGGCAAGGATACACTATGATTGAATTGCCATGAAAAGAAACCACGAGCCCATCAAAATACAAGACCTAGTCAATCAGTTTATCGAACAAAATGATTTGACCAGCGGACTTGATGCCGTAAATGTTCAAGATTTATGGGGCGAGCTTATGGGACCGGGAGTCATGAGCTACACCCAGAGTGTCGCCCTTCGCGGCTCAACATTGACCGTGGTGCTCACCTCATCTGTTTTGCGCAGTGAGCTAAGCATGGGTAAACAAAAAATCATCGCTATGATGAATGAAGGCCTAGGAAAAAACCTCATCGAACACATTTACCTTCGATAAGTTATTGACTAGGCCTTCATGGAAAGATTGTTAAAAAATCTCTCTTCCAGAAAAATGGAACGCAGACTCAATAGCCGCATTTTCATCCGAATCAGATCCGTGTACGGCATTTTCTCCAATGGATGAGGCATATTTTTGGCGAATAGTACCTTCAGCTGCCTCTGCTGGATTTGTTGAGCCAATTAATGTTCTAAAATCTTGAACGGCGTTGTCCTTCTCAAGCACAGCAGCTACAATAGGTCCAGAAGTCATAAAAGCTACTAACTCCCCAAAAAATGGACGCTCGCTGTGCACCGCGTAGAAACGCTCCGCATCCAATCGGCTGAGTTGGGTATATTTCATGGCTACAATTTTAAATCCAGCCTCATTGATTTGTGCCAAAATTCCCCCGATGTAGCCTTTAGCGACTGCATCTGGTTTAATCATGGTAAATGTTCTATTTGCACTCATTTTTTAAAATTTTGTGCAAAATTACACCAAATAATCGAATCTATGGATCAATAGATAAATCGCCATGAACTAAAGTCCGTAATGCAACTCATATCCTGTATTGTGCGGAAAGTCTGGATAACGGTAGACCAATCTTTGGGCTACTTGACCAGCATCTTGGACCATTTCCATAGTGATCGTACGCGCCTTCAAATCTATGCGCAAAAGTCCAAAACTTTTTTCGGCCAATACGTCACCGAGTCGATACTTGTTTGGTTCACCGCGATAGGAACTGTAGGAATGGGTCAGACCACTCGAGGTAAAATCGATGATGGGCTGTCCAAAATCGGGTATTGTTTTGGTGGAAAACTCAGAAATATGGCGATCACCTGAGAGCAACACTAAACCTTTAGGGTTGGTGCGCACAATTAAGTCCTCTAATCTTTGTTGTTCCGCTGATAGATTGGCCCAGGACTCAAAACCGTGCTCACCGGACAAAAACTGAATACTACTCATTACAATATGGACATCTGCAGGACTGTTTGTCAAACTGTTTTCCAACCAAGCCCACTGACTATCCCCGAGCATGGTCCCTTGGTCGGTGGGCAGATACCGCTTCACACCCGAAGGATCATCGCGCAAAGCAGACCTAAAAAATCGGGTATCTAAGACGATGATACGCACCCATTGATCCCCAACTGGGAAATCGTGCAGCGCATATACTCCTGGCTGACTCCTTCTCGAATCATCTTGTGGGACCTGCATGAAATCTAAAAACACTTGTTGGCTCTCTTTTTTAATCGAAAATTCAGCTCCCCCGTCATTGAGCCCGTAATCGTGGTCATCCCAGGTACCGATTACAGGAACTTCTTTCATTAAAGATTGATAACCGGGCACCTGTAACTGTAGCGCGTAAGCCGCTTTTAATTCATCCACCACATCTGTATCCGCATACACGACATCCCCACCCCAAATAAACACGTCAGGTTTGGCAGCTAGAACATCATCCCACAGATCATTCGGTTGATCGGCTTGGTTGCAGGAACCGAAAGCAACCGTAAAAACAGCGGGGTCACTGGGGGCGCAAGAAAGTACCACAACAGCGAAAAACAGGGATAAAGAGTAAATTTTCACGTTTCTATTTTTTTCAAATTTAATCAATTTAAACAGCTCAGAAGGCAAATGTCTTATCTTTGAACACATGAATATACCCAACCAGAAAGACCTGTTGCACCAGCTGAGTCCAGGAACAAAAGTGATTGTGATTCCCCATAGAAATCCTGATGGAGACGCCCTAGGATCTTGTTTGGGTCTAGCTGGTGTTTTGCGCAAAATAGGCTGTATTGTCAAGGTCATTTCACCCAACCAGGGACCGTATTTTTTACATTGGATGCCCGGTTTTCAAGATTTGTTGATCTACGAAGAACAAACCGAACAATGCGACGATTTGATTCATTCAGCCCAAGTTATTTTCACCTTGGATTTTAATGATTTGTCGAGAACCGGAATCATGGGTGATCAACTCTCCAAAACAAATGCCTACCTAGCGATGATCGACCATCATGAATCACCTGGGTCATACGCGCACTACACGTATTCTGACACTTCCATGAGTTCTACCTGTGAGATGGTCTTTCATTTTGTTCAAGAAGCCTCTTTAGGTCAGCACATCGATGCAGACGTCGCTAAATGTTTGTACACAGGATTGGTCACCGATACAGGATCATTTAAATTTTCACACACGACGCCAACCACACACAGAGTAGCGGCATCCCTTATTGAATTGGGTGCCCCCAATCAGCGGATACACGAGTTGATTTTTGACCAAAACAAACCGAGTAAATTAGCGCTGCTTGGACTAGCCCTCCACAAAATGGAGGTAATGCCAAAGTGCAAAACGGCCATTTTACAAATCAGTCAAGCAGACTTAGATGCGCACGACCACCAGAAAGGGGATACGGAGGGTATTGTCAATTATGGCTTGTCGTTGGAGGGTATTGTGCTGTCTGTCATATTTATCGAACACAAGCACGAAGGATTGATCAAAATATCGTTCAGGTCACAAGGAGATTTTTCGGTAAACGAATTAGCGAGAAAACACTTTGAAGGCGGCGGTCACCGCAATGCCGCTGGAGGAAAAAGCACAGATAGCTTAGAGAAAACCATTGAGCGATTTAAATCCATTGTGCGTTCATCCGGTGAATTAACCCGTGAACATTAGGTAAGCTCGAGCTCAGACATGTTCCATTTATTTTACTAATTTCACCCGCTGTTGGGATCAACCATCCGAAATTCTGATTAAACATCTATGAAAAAACAAACATTGGCCCTCTGGGCATTAGCTCTTGGTCTATTGACCAGCTGTAGTTCAAGCAAACGACCAGACCTTGGCGACGGATTATTTGCCGAGATCAACACCTCTATGGGCACTGTAATTTTTGCCCTAGAACAAGAAAAAACACCGGTGACTGTAGCGAGTTTTGTCAGTCTGGCGGAAGGGGACAATCCTTATGTTTCAGAGACCTATAAAAACAAAAAGTTTTACGATGGCTTAACCTTCCACCGAGTAGCCTTGTTGGGTGCCAACTTCATCATTCAAGGGGGTGACCCTGAGGGTACGGGCATGGGAGGCCCAGGATACCAATTCAAAGACGAAATTGATCCTTCACTGTCGCATAATGACAAAGGAATCCTCTCTATGGCCAATGCTGGAGCGGGAACCAACGGAAGCCAATTTTTTATCACTGCCGGGGAAACCGCTTTTTTAGATGGCCGTCATACCGTATTTGGCAAAGCCGTAGAAGGATTGGCCGTGATTGATTCTATGGCCCTTGTTAAAAGAGACCCTTCAGACAAGCCTGTCAGTCCTTTGGTGCTCAAGTCTGTTGTCATTCACCGCAATGGTAAGGCAGCAAAATCCTTTGATGCGGTAACCGTATTAAAAAATTATTTCGACGGAATTAAAGAGCAAGAAGCCGCTTTACAAAAAGCTAAAGAAGCACTCAGCGCTGAATTTAAATCTCAAAAATCTTCTGCTTTAGTTACAGACAGTGGCCTAGGGGTAGTTGTGCTTCAAGAAGGAGAAGGACCAGTTCCAACGGAAGGAAGCTTTGCTAAAGTATTGTATGCAGGATATTTTGAGGATGGTGGCGTGTTTGACACCAATATGGAGGATATAGCCACTAAGTTCGGGACTTTTGATGCTCAAAGAAAAGAAATGGGTGGCTACAACGCAATACCTATGCCCTATTCACAAGACGCTCGATTAATCAGCGGCTTTAAAGAGGCGTTGTTGCGCATGAAAGTCGGAGACAAAATCAGGGTTTTTGTCCCACCTCACTTAGGCTACGGAGAAGCTGGTGCAGGAAATGTCATCCCACCAAGTGCCAACCTGGTATTTGATCTCGAAATTACCGGCGTCGAAAAATAAAACCCAAAACCTCCTAAATGGAGGTTTTTTTTTGGTCTTCCACCAGGACGTCATTTTATTGCTATATTTAGGATGCTAAAATAAAACCTATGAAAAATAATACCATGCGTTGGGCCATACTACTGCTTTTAGTGCAGTGGGTACAAGCTCAAGAGTATTTTCCAAAAAATGATGGAGTACTGGTCAAAAAAGATCTGTACCAAGTCTTTACAGAGGCCACTGTGCATCAAAACAGCGTTGACCAAATAGAAAACGCTACAATTGTAGTCAAAGATGGTCAAATTGTTTCCGTGGGGAAAAACATTGTTTACCCCAAAAACTCAGTAGTTACCTCTTTGCGCGGGATGCATGTTTATCCAGCATTTATCGATGTGCACAGCAACTTTGGCATTAAAAAACCTGTAAGTCAATCAAGAGGTCGCTCTACCCAGTACGACCCTTCTAGAGAAGGTTTCTACTGGAATGACCACATCAGGCCAGAACAGAGCGGAATTGAATCGTTTAACTTCGATGCCTCTGCTGCGGAAAAACTCAGAGCAGCAGGATTTGGGTTGGTCAACACCCACCTCGCTGATGGATTGGCCAGAGGAACTGGGGCTCTAATTGCCCTAAGCGATAAAAGTTCTAACGCAACCCGAGTTTTGTCCCCAAAATCTGCCCAATATTTCTCCTTGACCAGGAGCCAACAAACCCAACAATCGTATCCATCATCCGCCATGGGCTCCATGGCATTGATGAGACAGTTCTTTTCTGACGCTCAGTGGTATGCCAACGGGGGCAGCAAAACCAAGGATCGATCATTGGAGGCATATAACGACAACAGTCGATTGCCACATATTTTTGAAGCGGGAGATCTAGATGCTGTCGTCAATGCGGATAAAATAGGCGATCAGTTTGGTAAAAAAATGGCTATTGTCGGTGCTCAAAACGCCTACGAGGACATAGAGCGCGTCAAAAAAACAGGGGCGACATTGATTGTGCCTGTGGATTTTCCAACGGCATACGATGTTTCAGATCCTCTTATGGCCTCATTTATTACGCTCTCAGACATGAAATCATGGAACCAAGCACCGAGCAACCTTGCTGCTTTGGATCGAGCAAAAGTACCATTTGCCATTACCACACACGGTTTGAAAAATCCAGGAGACCTACTCAAGAACGTACGTATGGCGATTGATTATGGACTTAGTGAATCTCAAGCATTGGCAGCACTGACTACTGTACCTGCTCAAATATTGGGCCAGGGTACCAAAATTGGGCAAATCAAGCCTGGATTTTACGCCAACTTTACCGTGACTAACGGTCCTATCTTCGATGAAAAATCGACCATTCATGAACTTTGGATCATGGGGGAACCTCATGTAGTACATTCCAGAGACCTCGTTGATGTGCGCGGCGACTATACCCTGGAATTTAAATCGGCTACCTATAAGCTGGCCTTGGGCGGAAGCATTGAAAAACCCAGCGTTCAAGCAACTAAAGACAGCCTAAAATTAACCGCTAAAATAGAGCGCGATGGTGCTTGGATGAAACTACAACTCCACGACCAAGATCAAGGAGGATGGTTGCGTTTCAGCGGAAATGCAGCACTGGTCAACGATCGCATTGCCTTGAGCACCGATCTAGACAACACGCCGATTGCCTTGATACGCACCACAGCTTTTGAAGAGAAAGAAAAAAAGGAAAAGAAAAAAGAAATCAGAACGATTGTTCCGGTTACTTATCCCAATGTGGGGTACGGATATACCCAAAGACCAAGTGCAGAAACTGTACTCTTTAAAAATGCCACTGTTTGGACTTCAGAGTCAACTGGGATTTTAACCGAAACAGATGTTTTGGTGAAAAATGGCAAGATTGCTCAAATAGGAAAAAATATTCCTGCGCAAGGAAAAGTTATCGATGCGACTGGAAAACACTTGACTGCAGGGATTATTGATGAGCACAGCCACATTGCGCTTAAATCAGTCAATGAAGGAGGACAAAACAGCACGGCTGAAGTCCGCATGAGCGATGTTGTCGATAGCAAGCATATGGGTATTTACCGAGATCTAGCCGGTGGAGTAACCTCTGCTCAGCTATTACATGGTTCTGCAAACCCGATTGGAGGCCAATCCGCCATTATTAAAATGAAATGGGGTGCGCCTGCTGAGGAAATGATTTACAGCAATAGTCCTAAGTACATAAAATTTGCCTTAGGAGAAAACGTCAAACAATCAAACTGGGATAGTGGTGGAAACAGATTCCCTCAATCAAGAATGGGTGTTGAGCAAGTCTTTGTCAACTATTTCCAGAGAGCGAAAGAATACGATGAGATCAAAAAAGCAGGCAAACCCTACCGATACGACGAAGAAATGGAAGTATTGGGCGAAATTCTTCGAGGTGAGCGATACATCAGCTGTCACTCTTATGTTCAAAGTGAAATCAACATGATGATGAAGGTAGCCGAGCGATTTGGATTTAGGGTACAGACGTTTACACACATTCTCGAAGGCTACAAAGTGGCCGACAAAATGGCTGAGCACGGGGTTGGCGGATCAACCTTTGGTGATTGGTGGGCGTATAAAATGGAAGTAAAAGACGCTATTCCATACAATGCGGCGATCATGCAGCGCGCTGGTGTCACTGTAGCGATTAATTCGGATGATGCTGAAATGTCTCGCCGTCTCAATCAGGAGGCCGCCAAAACAGTAAAATACGGAGGAATGAGTGAAGAAGAAGCCTGGAAAATGGTCACGATCAATCCAGCCAAATTACTTCATTTAGATCAACGAGTGGGAAGCATTAAGGTAGGTAAAGACGCTGACCTAGTGCTTTGGAATGCGCATCCGTTGGCTGTATATGCGATGGCTGAAAAAACGATGATTGAGGGCGCTATTTATTTCGATAAGGAAATGGATCTAAAATTGCGTCAACAAGTGGCTGATCAACGAGAGATGTTGATCCAACAAATGTTGGATGAAAAAAATCAAGGAAGGCCTACACAGCTGAAGTCCTCTATAAAAACAGAAGAATTCCATTGCGATACCCTATAACATGAAAAAGATAAATCAAATAGCCCTGATCGGGGCACTGACTGCGATGTCTTGGAGCCTAATGGCCCAACAGACACCCGCACCAAAACAAAACGAAGCTATTTCCCTTGTAGGCGCTACAGCACACTTAGGTAATGGTCAGGTGATTCAACAAGCTACCTTAGTTTTTGAAAACGGGCAAATAATCGCCCTTGGCGGCCCAGAAACACCTACTAAAGGACATATAATTAGCGCTTCTGGCAAGCACATCTACCCCGGATTCATCACCATGGGAACCTCTCTTGGTTTGATTGAGGTGGACGCGGTAAAAGCGACGGATGATCAAAGTGACATTGGTGATATGATCCCCCATGTGCGCAGCATAATTGCCTATGATGCTGAATCTAAAGTAGTGGAGAGTATGAGACCCAATGGAGTTCTTATGTCTCAAGTTTCCCCGAAAGGCGGCATGATCTCAGGTAGTTCATCTGTGGTTCAATTAGACGCGTGGAATTGGGAAGATGCCGCTGTAAAAACGGATGAAGGCATCCACATCAGCTGGCCCAACCCTATCGCCCAAGGAAGATGGTGGATGGGTGAAGATCCAGGCATGAAACCCAACAAAAACTATCCCCAACAAGTCGATCGCTTAATTCAATTTATCCAAGAGGCGAAAGCTTATCACCAAGGAGGATCAAGCACGCGCAATGAACCGTATGAAGCGCTTAAGGATTTATTATCCGGGGTTGATGTGGCTTACGTAGAAGCGGATAGCGAACGCCAAATTATCGACGCTGTGAGCCGACTTAAATCAGTCGGAGTTCAAAAAATAGCCCTCATGGGTGGTAGAGAAGCCTACAAGGTGATCCCCATGCTGCTCGAAAATCAAGTTTCCGTCATTACTCAAGCAACTCACCAATTGCCCTTTGATGCAGACGCTGATTATGACATGCCCTTTAAGCTTCCAAAAATTTTGGCTGACAGTGGATTAGTCGTAGCGATGCACAACATGAATGAAGCCAACCACCAAAACAGAAACCTTCCATTTTACGCTGGCCAGCTTATCGGTCAAGGAATGAATCCAGAAGAGGCTTTGCAATTGATTACTCAAAATCCAGCTAAAATCATGGGTATTGATGACCGGTATGGGACACTAGAGGTGGGTAAAAGCGCCACCTTATTTATATCTCAAGGAGATGCTTTGGACATGCGTACAAATCAAATAGAGCATGCATTCATCGATGGGAGACACATCTCTTTGGATACTCACCAAACCAAACTTTATCAGCGTTATTCTGGCAAATACCAGCAATAAAACAAGTCGATAGTACATCAAAGCACCCCAAAGTGGGTGCTTTTTTTAATTGATTACATGGAACATTACGACATTACTAGTACGTCAAACTCAAAAATCAAAGAAGTCATTGCCCTTCAAGAAAAATCCAAACTGCGGAACAAACAAGGTTTGGCGGTTATCGAAGGAAAAAGAGAGGTCTCTTTGGCGTGTATGGGCCATATGGAGCTCACCTCTATTTTCTATCAACCCGAGTTGATTTCACAGGATGAACTGACCCTGCTTATCGGTGATCAAAAAGCAGCTTCTTACCAAGTGTCACCGGAAGTATACCAAAAGATGGCGCATCGATCAAGTACTGAGGGTGTGATCGCTTTGGGCAAACAAAAAAATCACCATATTTCCCATATGCCCCCTTTGGGGAAGAACCCCTTAATTTTGGTTGCAGAAGGGATTGAAAAGCCAGGAAATATTGGCGCAATGCTGCGCACAGCAGATGCGGCAGGAATCGACGCCGTTTTACTGCCTGATATGCCCAGTGATTTATACAACCCAAACACCATTAGGGCTAGTTTGGGTTGCTTGTTTACGCTACCTATTGCCACGGGTTCTTCTCAAGAAATCATCGACTTTTTACGCGCCAATCAGGTAGCTATCTTCAGTGCTACCCTTCAAGCTTCCATTCCGTATAGTCAATGGGATGCCACAGGGCCCACAGCGATTGTGGTGGGATCAGAAGATCGAGGGGTCAGCCAACTCTTCAGAAAAAATAGCTCACAAAATATAGTCATCCCCATGCAAGGTGCGATTGACTCCATGAATGTATCCGTAGCCGCTGCCATACTGGTATTTGAGGCCAAACGTCAGAGAAATTTGGTATCTTTGAAATAACCTCCTACCCTACTTATATGTCTTATGTCATCGACGAAATCGCAGAAAACAAAGCCATAGCTCGAGAATACAAAGAGCTACTCAGGATTAGTTATCAATCGCTTAATGACGAAGATAAAAAACTCATTCGCCTGGCTTTTGACACAGCCGTAGATGCACACAATGGACAGCGAAGAAAATCAGGTGAGGCCTATATCTTTCATCCCATTGCGGTAGCAAAAATAGTAGCCTCTGAAATTGGATTAGACGCTACTTCAATTGCTGCTGCATTGATGCACGATGTTATTGAAGATACCAAATATACCAAGGATGATCTTGAGCGTATGTTTGGACCTACGGTTGCTAAAATCGTAGACGGGTTGACCAAAATCGCTCACCTAAGCCTCGATGCTGGTATCTCACATCAAGCAGAAAATTTTCGCAAAATGTTACTCACACTCAATGACGATGTGCGTGTAATCATTATAAAAATTGCAGATCGATACCACAATATGCTTACCATGGACTCCATGCCTGAGCATAAACAGTTAAAAATTGCTTCGGAAACACTATATATCTATGCGCCACTAGCCCATAGAATTGGTCTGTACAACATCAAAACTGCTTTAGAAGACCTGAGTTTGAAATATACCGAACCGGATATTTACCAAGAAATTCTGAGCAAAATAAAAGAAAGCAAAACGGAACAAAACCAATATATAGAGGACTTCTCCAGCGTTTTAACCCAAGCATTGGACAGGGAAAAAATTAAATACCAAATCAAAGGAAGGCCTAAATCTATTTTTTCGATCCGCAAAAAAATGCAAAGTCAAGGTGTTCGTTATGAAGAAATCTACGACAAGTTTGCCATTCGAATTATTTACAAGGCCAAACCCGAACAAGAGAAATTTTTAGCTTGGAAGATTTACTCCGTCGTCACGGACCACTACACACCTAATCCCGTTAGACTTAGAGATTGGATTTCTTCCCCCAAATCCACCGGATATGAAGCCCTTCACATCACTGTGATGGGCCCTAAAAACAGATGGGTTGAAGTACAAATCCGTTCTGAACGGATGCACGAAATTGCAGAAAAAGGATACGCCGCTCACTTTAAATACAAACACGGAGATCAGAAAGAAAAAGGTATTGACCTATGGCTTAATCGACTACAAGAAGCACTAGAAAATGCCCATGGCAACGCTATTGACTTTGTTGAAGAATTCAAATTAAACCTCTACGCCAAAGAAATTTTTGTGTTTACCCCCAAGGGCGATTTGAAATCACTCCCAAAAAATGCTACACCTCTGGACTTTGCCTTTCACGTGCATACAGAAATAGGGATGAAAACCAGAGGCGCCAAAGTCAATGGCAAATTAGTCCCCCTAAACACCACCTTAAAAAGTGGTGATCAGGTTGAAATCATTACCTCAGAAACCATAAAGCCAAATCCAAACTGGGTCAACTACGCTACAACCGCCCGTGCGATTTCTCGAATAAAATCTGCCCTTAAGGAAGAGCGAAGAACCATTGCCGAACAAGGCAAAGAAATACTGCGCAGAAAACTAAGGACGCAAAAAATCAAATTGGATGAATCGATGGTCAACAAACTGGTGGTTTATTTCAAATTAAAAACCAGTCTAGATTTATTTTATCAAGTTGGCGTTGGGGCGATTGACAACCACAAGCTCAAAGACTTTTCGTCTTCGTACAACAATACCATTCTTCGATTTTTCAAGGAAAGGATTCGAAGAAAACCCAGCGCACCGGCATTGGAAGATGAGGCCTCGCAAGTCTACGACACCCTGGTGTTTGGTAAAGAAGGTGATCGGCTTGAATACACCCTATCCCCATGTTGCAACCCCATACCAGGCGATGATGTGTTTGGTTTCATCACCATCAAAGACGGAATCAAAGTGCACAAAAAGAACTGTCCTAATTCAGTGGCACTTCAAGCGCAGTACGCCTATAGAATCATTCAAGCACAATGGATCGACAGTGCACAACAAGATTTCCCCGTGGATATCAAGTTAAGTGGTATAGATCATTTGGGATTAGTGAGCCAGATCACCCATGTGATTTCAAATACGATGAACGTCAATATGAAGAAAATATCATTTTCCACGGAGGGGGGAACCTTTGAGGGAAGTATCCGTGTGGTGGTTGATAACAACGACACTTTGGCCAAATTATTGAAACATCTCGGTCAACTTAAGGGTATTGACAAAGTGGTTAGAATTTAAATTTTAAGCGTACATTTGCCGGGTAAAAATGCAAGCGAAAACCTCCAATAACGAGCCTCAACAAGAAATTGTCAAAAAAGTCTTTACGTCTTTTTTAGAGGAAAACGGACACCGAAAAACACCGGAGAGATACGCCATACTCCAAGAAATTTACGAGAATGATGGTCATTTTGATGTAGAGTCACTTTACCTCAAAATGAAAAATAAAAAGTATCGAGTTAGCCGAGCTACCTTATACAACACCATTGAAATATTATTGGAATGCAAATTAGTGCGCCGTCACCTTTTTGGAAAAAATCAGGCTCAATACGAGAAATCGTATTTTGATCGACAGCACGACCACGTCATATTGACGGATACAGGGGAAGTGATTGAATTTTGTGACCCAAGAATACAAACGATAAAAAAAACCATCGAAGAGGTATTTAACATCAGTATTCAAAACCACTCGCTTTATTTTTACGGAACCAAAAACAACGAATCCAATAACCAAGAATAAATAAGCTTAATGGCTGTAGATCTACTGCTCGGGCTCCAATGGGGCGATGAAGGAAAAGGGAAAATTGTCGATGTCCTCACACAAGGGTACGATGTAATTGCGCGTTTTCAGGGAGGCCCAAATGCGGGACACACTTTAGAATTCGATGGTATCAAACACGTTTTACACACTATACCTTCCGGTATTTTTCATAAAAACGCACAAAACGTTGTGGGTAATGGCGTGGTGATCGACCCGGTAGTATTTCAAAAAGAGATTGAAAAACTGGCACCCTTCCATTTAGACTTAACCAAAATCCTTTTCATCTCCAGAAAAGCTCACTTAATTCTTCCTACACATAGATTGTTGGATGCGGCTTCGGAAGCGGCTAAAGGGAAAGCAAAAATCGGTTCGACGCTTAAAGGGATTGGCCCGACGTACATGGACAAAACCGGTAGAAACGGTATGCGTGTGGGGGATTTAGAGTTCGATAACTGGAAAGAAAAGTACCGGGCGTTGGCTGAAAAACACCAAGCCATGATCGGGTTTTACAATGTGGAGCTTGAATACGATCTAAAAGAGCTTGAAAACGAATTTTTTAAAGCCGTAGAGGCACTAAAAAAATTGCCGTTTATCGATAGTGAGCAATTCATGCATGAAGCCCAAAAATCAGGTAAAAAAATATTGGCAGAGGGAGCGCAAGGTTCCTTGTTGGATATTGATTTCGGCACCTATCCATATGTAACCTCCTCAAATACTACGGCGGCTGGTGCTTGCACTGGTCTGGGGGTATCTCCCAAATCAATCGGAAAAGTACTCGGTATCTTTAAAGCGTATACCACTCGAGTAGGTAGCGGTCCTTTCCCTACTGAATTATTTGATGAAGATGGGGCAACCATGGGCCGTGTTGGAAGAGAATTTGGGGCAACAACGGGAAGACCTAGAAGATGTGGATGGCTGGATTTAGTGGCGCTTAAGTATGCCATTCAAGTGAATGGAGTGACTGAACTGATCATGATGAAAGCTGATGTGCTGAGTGGATTTGACACCATTAAGGTATGTCATGCGTATCAATACAGAGGTACTGAAATCACTCATTTCCCCTATACCCTAGAAGATGACGCAGTAACGCCCATGTACACCAGTTTCAAGGGTTGGAATCAAGACCTAACCGGGATGACCCAGGAAGGGGACTTACCCCAAGAATTGCTGGCCTACGTTCACTATCTAGAAAAAGAGTTGGAAGTACCCATTACCATGGTCTCTGTAGGTCCTGACCGAACCCAAACGATTGTCAGAGGATAGAACCTGATGAACAGATTGTTGCTACACCTTTTATGGATCTTTGGAGGATTCCAATTGCTTTGGGCACAATCATCGACCACTGAAAAACGCATTGAAGTCGTTTACGGGGCCAATTACGCCAAAAACGAAGCCTTATACCCAGGGGCTTCCTTGTTTCGAAAAGACAGTCAACGACTGCACTTTAGACACCGAGGAGCTGACCTATGGTGTGATACTGCCATTTTATACCCTGTTGAAAATAAAATTAAAGCCTCCGGACAGGTGATGCTTGTTCAAGGGGACAGCATCAGCATGCAAGCAGATCGCATTGACTACGATGGAGCTATTCAACTAGCTAAAGCAACTGGATCTGTATTGTTGAAAAACAATACTATGACTTTAGTGTCCGAAGAGGTGTTTATGGACCGAGCTATACAGCAGGCTTACTACACCCAAGGGGGTGAAATCCAAGACACTCAAAATACACTGACCTCAAAAAAAGGAAGACTCTATATGGATCGCGATCAATACGAGTTTTCTGAAAAAGTGCATATCCAGCACCCTGACTACCAAGTTGATGCTGAAAAAATGGACTATTGGACCAGCACCAAAGAGGTGTATTTTCACGGCCCCTCCAGAATTCAAGGTAAAGACTATGATTTTTATTGCGAAAAAGGATACTACAACAGCCTTATTGAACGAGGGCATGGAACAAAAAACACCAAAATATGGTATAACCAAAGAGAAATATTTGGCGATAGCATCTATTTCGATAAAGCGAAAAGTTTTGCTTCAGCTACCCAAAATATCACCGTACTCGACACCGTAAACAAAAACACGATAAAGGCTCATTACGCAGAGGTATACAAGGAGAAAGACTCCGTATTTGCCACGAAAAAGGCCGTTTTCATCTCCCTAGTTGAAAAAGATTCACTCTATGTTCACGGTGACCAACTTATGGTGACAGGACCAGAAAACGAACGAATCATGCGGGCGTTTAAAGACGCGCGATTTTTTAAAAATGGATTAAGTGGCCGCAGTGATTCTATTCACTACTCCCAAAAATCAGGAATCACACAACTCATTCGGCAACCAATCGTTTGGAATGGAAACACCCAACTTACCGGCGACAGTATCCACATCAAGGCTCATCCGGTAACCAATGACCTGGATTCGCTCAAGGTGATAGGGAATGCATTTGTTGCCTCATTAGACTCTATTTCAAACACCGGGTACAACCAAGCCAAAGGGAAAAAATTGAATGGGAGATTCATCAACAATACCTTGGATCGCATACAGTTACTTCAAAATACAGAGGTGATTTATTACGTATACGACGATGACCAAGAACTATTGGGGATTGACAAAACAGTATGCTCCGAGGTTTGGATGTATCTTAAAGACAATGAATTGGAGGATATTAAATTCATCACCTCACCCGATGGGACCGTTACTCCAGAAAAAGAATTTTTAGAGGAAGATAAAAAACTGGAAGGATTTCAATGGTTTGGATCACTTCAGATGAAAAAACCGGAGGATATATTTGATATTTCTGATCTACAATGGGACAAGCCAAAGACCAAAAAAGGATGAAGGAGGATTTTCTGAGGTATCAAGCCCAAACTACCCCACACCCATTGGGAATGGTAGTTTCCAAAGCCAAAGGAAGCTATATCTATGACGCTGATGGTAAACCACATTTAGATTTTGTGGCTGGTGTGTCTGCCTGTACCCTCGGACACTGCGCTCCAGAAGTAGTAACGGCAATTGAAAATCAGGTCCAACAGTATATGCACGTGATGGTTTATGGCGAATACGCCCAAGGACCTGCCGTAGAGTACTGTACCCTTTTGGCTCAGCAACTCCCCAAACCTCTCGAAGTCACGTATTTAGTTAATTCCGGCACAGAAGCCATCGAAGCCTCCATCAAACTAGCGAGAAGGGTCACTGGGCGAAAAAAAATAATGGGCGCCTACGAAGCCTATCACGGTAATACCCTGGGCAGCATGAGCCTTATGGGGATGCAAGAGCAGAGAAAACCTTTTGAGCCCTTGTTGGCGGATGTTGATTTTATCCGGTTTAACGAATTTGAAGACCTGAGTAAAATTGATGACCATACCGCAGGGGTCATTGTGGAATCTATACAGGGAGGTGCCGGATTTATTGTTCCGCTACCTGGATACCTCAAGGCGCTACAAGACAGATGCCATCAAGTGGGAGCGCTACTTATTTTGGATGAGATTCAACCTGGATTTGGCAGAACAGGCAGCCTATTTGCCTTCCAGCAACACGATTGTGTTCCTGATGTATTGGCCATAGGCAAAGGGATGGCTTCAGGCTTACCTTGTGGAGCCATGGTGGCTTCAAAAAGCCATATGGACTTGCTGAGTGATCGACCAAAGCTTGGGCACATTACCACTTTTGGAGGAAATCCGGTGGTAGCTGCAGCGGCTTTGGCTACCCTAAATGTATTGATCCAAAGCTCATTGATGAGCGATGCCAAATCAAAAGAACTGAGCTTCAGACAAAAACTGAAACATCCTTTGATTCAGGAGATTAGGGGTGTTGGTTTAATGTTGGCATTGATTATGCCGGATCCAGAAATTGCCAATTACTTGGTACTTGAAGCGGCCAAAAATCAACTCATACTCTTTTGGTTGCTCATCGAAAAAAGAGCCGTAAGAATCACTCCACCACTCACGATATCCGAACATGAAATCGCCTTGGGCTGCCAATTGATCTGTTCCATTCTGGACAGATATGACCCCGCCCATGTTAACTAATTTGTTGATAACATAGCTATTCAAACACCTTGCCCTGGGCGCTAATTGGGCTACATTTATAACAATAGGAATCCAAAAGCGTATTATGGCCATAGATCCTGAAGAACGTCCCGGAAAACCGATCGCCAGGTTTGAATCAATGCTCAAGACAGACGATGTCTATTTTTTTGACGCCGAGGACTTTGAGGACATCATCCACCATTACCTGAATCAAGGTAAAGTACGTCTAGCGAAAAAAGCGATTCAACTCAGCTTAGATCAACATCCCAACACCACCCCGCTTAAATTGTTAGAAGTCGAGGTCATGGTATTTGAAAATCGACTTGAGGAGGCGGTAAGACAACTCAATCAGATAGAAGAAGTGGATGGCACTAATGAGGAGGTGTACATTCAAAGAGCCAATATCTATTCGAAGAAGGACGAGCATCCCAAAGCGATTGAATACCTAAAAAAAGCATTGGAAATTGCTCCAGACCAAATGGACATTTACGCCCTAATGGGTATGGAATACTTGTTTCTAGACGATTTTGAACAAGCAAAAAATTGCTTTATACAATGTGTGGAAGATGATCCTGAGGACTACGCCTCATTGTATAATGTAGTTTACTGCTATGAATTCCTGGAAGATTACGAAGGAGCTATTCAATTTCTCAACGATTATCTAGAACAGAACCCGTATTGCGAAGTGGCCTGGCATCAATTAGGCAAGCAATATGTTGAAAAATCATTGTTTAAAGAGGCCTTGACCGCCTTTGATTTTGCCATTATTTCCGACGATACTTTTACAGGGGCCTATTTTGAAAAGGCCATGGTCTTGGAAAAACTTAAGCGCTACAACGAGGCCATAGAAAATTACCAAACCACTTTAGATTTAGGCGAGCCTAGTGCGCAAACTTACCTCAGATTAGGTCAATGTCATGAAGCTTTAGGACTTTATGCACAGACAGAGGAATACTTTGGTCTAGCCGTCAGTGAAGACCCCCTACTTGAACGGGCCTGGCTATCTATAGCACAACACCACCTCAACCAAAACGCTTCGGGAATTGCCCTGGATTGGATCCAAAAAGCGCTTCAAATCGATGATGAAAATCCAAATTATTGGGAAACATGCGCCATGATTTACGCCTCGATGGACATGCATTTTGAAGCTGATTTTGCCTGCAAACAATCCGTAGCCTTTGGTGGCCAACGCATTGAATTATGGTTGCTCTGGGCGCATACTGTCTGGTCGCTTGAAGATCCTCAGGGGTGTATTTTAGTTTTGGAGGAGGCTTTAGTGCTTTATGAAAACCATCCTGAACTAAACCTCAGGATGGCCGTAGCTCAACACGCAGTGCAAGACCTGAGTCAAGCTTCTTTCTACCTGGAAAAAGCGGGCAAAGATTCAAGTATGCTAGCACTTGCCCAAACAGCTTTTCCTTATTTTTGGACGAGTCAATGGACACAGACACACTGGCTTGGCCATTAAATTAAATCATGGAGAACACTAGAAAACCAACAGATTACCTATGGATAGTCCTGAAAGGTATGGCCATGGGCGCTGCAGACGTGGTACCTGGTGTATCAGGAGGTACGATAGCCTTTATTTCTGGCATCTATCAAGAATTGGTCGAAACGATAGCTAAACTCCGCCCCAACTTGTTCTTCGTATTAAAAAAAGAAGGAATTAAGGCATTTTGGAAGGCCTCTAACGCCTCTTTCCTACTCGCTTTGCTCAGCGGTATTGCCTTGAGTATTGCTTCACTTGCGAAAGGCATAAGTTGGTTACTTGAACACCAACCCGTATTGGTTTGGTCCTTCTTTTTCGGTTTGATGTTGGCCAGTTGTTGGCACATTTACCGCTCTGTCGGTCTGTGGAAAACAAACCTCTACCTATGGCTTTTTTTGGGAACCATCATGGCAGGAAGCATCAATTTTTTGCCTGAAGGAGCTGCTAGTAGTTCACTGCTCTATTTATTTCTCTCAGGAGCCTTGGCAAGCGTTGCTATGATCTTGCCTGGAATATCCGGTGCCTTTATTTTGGTCCTCCTAGGTAGTTATGCAACGGTCCTTACCGGGGTACATGAACGAAACATAACCATTGTGGGTGTCGTTGGGCTAGGTGCCATAACTGGTTTACTTTCATTTTCTACACTGCTCAAATGGATGTTAACTCGATTCCAACACCAAACACTTGCCGTACTGGTCGGTTTCATGCTCGGGGCACTACCCAAGATTTGGCCTTGGAAATATCCTTCAGATCGCGCTGTGGATATACTTGCCCCCTGGGATTTTCCTTTAGAAAGTCAATGGCCAATGGCCCTATGCTTGATGTTGCTGGGTATTTTCTTAATTTTAGGGTTAGAGCGCTTGGCCCAAAAGCCAGATGCTCCATAAAATGAAAGCACCTTCTGAGCTAAAATCGCATTTTTTCACATTTTTAAAAGGTCTAACCATGGGTGCGGCCAACAAGGTTCCCGGTGTATCTGGGGGTATTGTCGCATTTGTTTGGGGATTTTATGAACGATTCATCTCTTCGTTAAAAAAAATGGATGTAAACGCTTTAGCTCTTCTAAGGCATGGCCAATTCAAGGAATTTAAGCAGTATACTGATTTTGTCTTTTTAGGCTATTTAGTCATGGGCATGGTATTTAGCTACTTCAGTGTCTCCAAAATTTTGGATTACTTTCTAAAAACCAGAGAACTTTACGTCTGGTCGGTATTTTTCGGCATGATCATAGGTTCGGTGTACTATATATCCAAAAGTTTTGGCGGATGGAACAGCCGAAATAGAATCTTTGGACTAATGGGACTCATCTTGGGCATCAGTATCAGCTTTTTAAACCCTGCACAAGAAAACGATCACTGGCTATTTGTTTTCTTTTGTGGCATGATCAGCGTTTCCGGAATGACCTTACCTGGACTATCCGGCTCATTTATTCTCATGTTGATGGGGAACTATGTGCTATTACTTGTTGAATCTGTCAATGCATTGTTTGACACATTGACTGAAATAGTGCGATTTGATTTTGGGTTTATTTATGATACTGCTCGAATAGACGCCTTGTTCACCTTGGGTATCTTCACGCTTGGATCAGTGGTAGGATTGATAACCCTATCCCATTTTATTGGCTATTTACTCAAACGCTTTCACGACCAAACAACGGCTTCCATCATTGGATTTATCACAGGTTCCTTAGGTGTGGTTTGGCCATGGAAAGAGGCTGATTACCTGTATGACGCTTCGGGAAATGTGGTCACCGACAGTTATTTGCAACCCGTAGTTATTCAATTCACTCGATACATACCAAAACTAAACGACGCTCAAAACTTATGGGCCCTGGCGTTTATCTTATCCGGAATTGCATTACTCGTATTTTTAGAACGCTATGGAGCCCAAAAAAAATAGATATGGCCTATTAGGCAGAAACATCGCCTATTCGTTTTCTAGGGGATATTTCACCCAGAAATTTGAATCGGCTGGATTAAACGATTACAGCTATGAAAACTTTGATTTGCCGGATCTTTCCTCATTGCGCACTCAGGTTTTCAACGATGCATCAATCAAAGGCCTGAATGTCACCATACCCTACAAAACAGAGGTAATCCCCTTACTCGATGAACTCAGAGGGGCCGCATATGAAATTCAAGCGGTAAATACTATTGCCCGAGAGGGCGATCGTTTGATCGGCTATAATACGGATGTAGTCGGATTTAAACGTTCACTGCTTCCTCACTTAAAAAATCACCACAAACAAGCACTTATTCTCGGGACTGGTGGTGCATCCAAAGCGGTTGCCTACGTATTGGAACAGTTACACATCGACTATCAGTGGGTATCTCGCACTCCAGATAAAGGACAAATAGCGTATCAAGCTATCGATGAAAAGATCGTAGGGAGTCACCAGCTCGTGATCCAATGCAGTCCATTGGGCACCTACCCCAATATCGAGCAGAAACCTGAATTTCCCTACCCCTATCTAACCGACCAACATTTGTTGTTTGATTTGATCTACAATCCAGAAATCACTGCCTTTATGAAAGCTGGTATGCTTCAAGGAGCACAAGCCATCAACGGTTATCAGATGTTGGTTGAACAAGCCGAAGAAGCTTGGCGTATTTGGTCAGCATAACGCCCTGAAAATAGACAAAGTAATTAGCCTTCAATTTTTTGGAATTTGTTGGGTAGTTAGTATCTTACTGACCGGTAATAACCATGAAACACCACTGATATGTCAGAAGAGAAAGCGCCAGAACAACAGAATACTCCCCAAGAAACTCCGAGTCCTGTTGATGCGCATTTGCACGAAATCGACCACTCCAATGCTGCTGATGCAGAAGTAGACAAGCATCAAGAGAAGCATCATATACCCTTTTTGGACTATTCCAATATGGCGATGGAGAATTTAGTGGGAGAATTACAGCGTTTGGTCAAAAATGAATCTGTTTCATTGATCAAAAGACACGTAGACGCCATAAAAAGCTCATTTGACCAACAATATCAAGCATTATTTGACTCAAAAAAAGAAGAATTTCTAGCTCAAGGCGGTGTTGAAATGGATTTTAAATTCAGCAGTGTAGATAAGCGTCAGTTTAATGAAGTATTCAAAGAGTATCGAGAAAAGAGAGCTGACTACTATCAACGTCAAGAAATACAGCTGAAAAACAACTTAGCTCATCGCTGGGAGTTGATTGAGCGCCTCAAAGGATTAATTTCCATGGAGGAAGACATCAATACCACATACAACAATTTTAAAGTGATCTTGGCAGAATGGAAAAATGCCGGTCCGATTCCTCGGGATAAATACAACGATGTGTGGCGTACATACCACCACCACATGGAGATCTTTTATGATTTTCTAAATTTAAATCGCGAGTTACGGGATCTCGATTTCAAACACAATTTAGAGGAAAAACTAAAATTGGTAGTACGCGCTGAAGAATTGGCTGAACAAACCGATATTCATCAAGCATTTCAGGAGCTACAGGTGCTCCACAAAATCTGGAAAGAAGATTTAGGACCCGTAGATAAAGAACACAGAAATGAGATTTGGGATCGTTTCAGCAAAGCCACTAAAACAATTCACGACAAGAGACAAGCTTACTTTGCTTCATTAGACAAAGACCTAGAGGTCAATCTTCACGCTAAGGAGGCCATTCTCGAGAAAATTAAAGAACTGACACTTCATACTCCAACTTCCCACAAGGATATCCAAAACCAAATTAAAACTATGGAGTCATTGCGCCAATCCTTTATGGAAATTGGCAAAGTGCCCAGCAAACAAAGCGATAAAGTTTGGAGAAGCTTCAAAGAACTAAGCAGAACGTTCAATAAGAATAAAAACAACTTCTTCAAAAACATCAAAAAAGATCAAAACGATCACCTAACGCAAAAAAGAGCGCTGTTAGAAATAGCCCAGGGTTTGGTTGAAGCTGAAATTAATGAGGCCAATACTGCCGAACTCAAACGCATTCAGGCAGCTTGGAAAGAGGTGGGTCATGTGCCGAGAAAATTCTCAGACGCGCTGTGGAAAGACTTTAAATCCGCGTGTAATGCATATTTCGAACGCCTACAAGCGCAGAAGAAAACACAACAGCCCACCTCAACAGATCGACAAACACGAAGAGGTCAAGCGCAATCAGTGCCTGCTCAACAAACAGAGCGTTCTATCATTCGCAAAAAAATTGAAGAAGAGCAGGACAAGATTCGTCAGTTGGAAAACAACCTAGCATTCTTTAGTCATGTCCCAGAGGACAATCCAGTGGTTAAAGATGTTCAGAAAAAGATAGATCTACTCCACAAACAGCTTGAGGCTCTAAAAGAACAACTCAAACAAATCAATATTCAAGAGCATCAACAGAAAAAAGCAGCTCAAGAAGCTGAAGAATCTGCCGAAGCTCAGGAAGAAACTACCGAATAAAAAAAAGCCTCCAGTTGGAGGCTTTTTTTTTCGATGCAGCAAAGGTTTACTTGGCCACGTTTACAGCACGAGTTTCACGGATAACCGTAACCTTTACTTGACCTGGATAAGTCATGTCTGTTTGAATTTTTTGAGAGATTTCAAAAGACATCTCCATGGCTTGCTCATCGCTGACCTTTTCACTTTCTACGATTACCCTTAATTCTCTACCAGCTTGAATCGCATAAGCTTTTTGTACCCCTTTAAACCCAAAGGCAATATCTTCAAGATCTTTAAGTCTTTGGATGTATGAATCGAGGACTTGTCTTCGCGCTCCTGGACGGGCTCCGCTGATAGCGTCACAAACCTGAACGATTGGGGCGATAAGCGTTTTCATTTCAATCTCATCGTGGTGGGCACCTATAGCGTTACAAACATCAGGTTTTTCGCCATATTTTTCAGCCCACTGCATACCGAGAATAGCGTGTGGCGTTTCTGCATCAGCCTCACTATGCGGTACTTTTCCGATATCGTGTAAGAGACCAGCGCGTTTGGCCAGTTTGGCGTTTATACCCAATTCAGCAGCCATAACACCACATAGCTTAGCTACTTCTCTAGAGTGTTGTAGCAAATTTTGACCATAAGAAGATCGATACTTCATACGGCCAACAGCCTTGATTAACTCAGGATGCAATCCATGGATGCCCAAATCAATCACTGTTCGCTTTCCTACTTCAGCAATTTCTTCTTCGATTTGCTTTTCAGTCTTCTTGACCACCTCTTCAATACGGGCTGGGTGTATCCTTCCATCGGTCACTAATCGGTGAAGTGAGAGACGAGCAATCTCTCTGCGCACTGAATCAAAACAAGAAAGGATAATGGCATCAGGCGTATCATCTACAATAATTTCTACCCCGGTGGCTGCTTCAATGGCGCGAATATTTCTTCCTTCCCTACCAATGATTCTACCTTTAACATCATCTGATTCAAGGTTGAACACCGAAACACAGTTCTCCACTGCTTCTTCGGTACCGATACGTTGAATGGTATTGATGACAATCTTTTTGGCTTCTTGTTGGGCGGTAAGCTTGGCCTCTTCCATCGCTGTTTGCATATAAGCCATAGCCCCTGTTTTGGCTTCTTCTTTCAAGGTAGTCATCAACTGCTCTTTGGCGTCCTGGGCGGATAAACCAGAGATCACCTCGAGTTGTTGGACTTGATTTTTGTGAAGACGGTCCACCTCAGCCTGCTTCTTATCTAACAATTCCGACTTTTGAGCTACTTCTTGAAGCTGACGCTCTAACTGATCCGAAAGCTTTTTATTTTGGGCGAGCTCAGCGCTTACTTGTGACTCCTTATCTCTGGTTCTCTTTTCAGCTTCAGCAATTTTCTTGTCTTTTTGAACGATGTGTTGTTCGTGCTCTGCCTTAAGCTCTAGAAACTTTTCCTTTGCTTGAAAGATTTTGTCTTTCTTGATGTTTTCTGCTTCTACTTTGGCATTTTTAATGATGTCCAAGGCCTCTTTTCTGGCACTGGCTATGGTTTTCGATGCCTTGCCTTTTTCCATGATTTTGGCGGCGCCAAAACCAAGGACTGACATCAGTGCGCCGATGATCCACGGGGTTATTTCCATTGTTTGTCTGTTTAAATTAAAATAAAAAAAACCCACACTGGTTGGGTTTGTACAAACTCCAAAAAAACAGGTTTAAGGCTAACAGTATATTCGAGTTTCCTTGACGTGAAGGCATGCTCTAGGATACTGACTCACCCCCTCGAATTCATTCGTGTTGAGTTTGTCAAAAATTGACCAATGTGGGCAGAATCTTGATAAAGAACGTTTTAGCCGATAGCTTCAGCAATGAGGTCATCCAATCGTGTTAGTCGTTGTGCAAGTTCCTCTGATTCTGCAGAATCTTGAAGAACTTTTTGCTCAACTTTAGAGGCGAAATGCAAGGCACACATGGCCAATACATCTTGTTTATCTCGCACGGCGTAGTTCTGTTCAAAGCTTTTTGTCATGAGCTCTATTTGCTTGGCGGCTTTGCGCAAACCTTCTTCCTGTCTGGGATCGATGGTGAGCGGATAAACCCGATCAGCTATGGAGATTTTTATTTTTAGTTTCTCCGACATTACTACACAGAGAGCGCACCTATACAGCGGTCCAACTCTTTTATTAGGGTGTTCATTTTCTGTTTGGCATCGGTCGTGTTTTGATCACTGCCGAGCACGCTGTGGGCCATTTGAAGTGCTTGAACTTGATGTTCCAGCTGTGATTGTTGTCGTTGATACGCTTCAAGCGATGCTTGAAGGTTAGATCTTTGGGCATTCAAGTCAGCTACTGCTTCTGTCAATTGATGGTTTCTGTCCAACAATTGCTGTACTTTTTGCTCTAAACCTGCAACGATGGCAATCATTTCGCTCATTTCGCAAACAACATGCTTATTTACAAAATTAATCATTTAATGGCAAAAAAGTATCATTCTTCTTTTATAATTTTAAAGCATATGCGCTTACCCATAATTACACTGTGGCTAGGGATATTGCTCGTCGCAACAGATGCCCAAGCCACCCAGACATCAAACGATTCCATCATCCCACCCATGGACATTCCCTTGGTGTTGGCGGGTAATTTTGCTGAATTGAGAAACAATCACTTCCACGCAGGTTTGGATATTAAAACCCAACAACGTGAGGGTATCCCTGTTAGAGCCGTAATGGAAGGCTATGTGTCCCGAATAAAGGTAAGTCCCTGGGGGTATGGAAAAGTCATTTACATCACCCATCCCAACCAAACAACTACGGTTTACGCTCACTTACAAAAATTTTCTGGCCCCATTGAAAAGTACGTATACGAGCAACAATACACTGCTGAATCTTTTGAAATTGAACGATTTCTAACTCCGGAACAACTGCCCGTAACTCAAGGAATGGTCATCGGGCTCAGCGGAAATACGGGAAGCTCTGCAGCTCCCCATTTGCATTTTGAAATTCGAGATACCCAAAGCGCTGATCCGCTCAACCCAGCTGAACGGGGAATTCGAGTCAATGATCACACTCCTCCCATGATTCAACAGCTTTGGCTCTATGAACCTTGGAACAACCTGGACAAAATCAAAAAAAGACAAATCCCGATGCAACTTCCCCAACAAGGCTCATGGACAACATCGGAAGTGCGCATCAGCGGTCCAGCTGCATTAGGTTTGGTGGGATTTGACAGGCAAGAAGGCGCTGCTAACAGAAATGGGATTTATGGATACCGAGTGAAACTAGGAAACCGCGTGCTGTATGAAAAAACTCATCAAAGGTTTTCATTTAGCGATGATGCTCAATTCAATTACTTGATCGACTACCCCCAATACCAAAAAACCAGATCAATGGTTCGTTGGTTATTTGCCCCAAACGATCAGAAACAAGGTTGGTTTACGCTGGCGATCAACCAAAGAGACACCATTCACCTAGAGGTTTGGGACCTAAACGGAAATATGACGCACGGTAAAATTCCCGTGTTGGGGACTGCGGCTGAATACGGCATCTCACCTCCATGGGCGGATGCGAGCACTCAGAAAGGACACGAGATCATTCTGCCAGATCGCCCATGGCAATTTCAGTCAGGATCCTGGCAAATCAATATTCCTCCACATGCACTATACGAGAAAGCTGAACTCTTTGTCGGGGAGAAAAAATCGGGCATTCAAATAGGAAACCCACATATACCCTTGGCAAAATCAATTTCCATCACCAAAAAAATGGATTCTATTCCCGAGGAAAAAAAGAGGTTTGCCACTCTTGTGCGCACCACAGAAAAAGGGGGACGTGTTTTTATGCCCACCACAAAAAAAGACAACGAACTAACCGCATGGACAAAAATATTGGGGAACTATCAGGTGGGATTTGATTCCATCGCACCCAGTATTCAACCAAAAAATTTCGTGCGCCAACAGAAACTACCCTATTTTAATTTTCTGACATTTAAAATCAGTGACATGGGAAGTGGCATTCAATCCTATAGAGGCACTGTCAATGGTCAATGGATGTTGTTGGAATATGAACCCAAAAAAGCACAACTAACCTACAAAGCAGATCATTTAGTTGATGCGGCAGGCACTTATGAAATTGCCGTAGAAGTTATAGATCAGGTAGGCAACAAGGCTGTATTTTCGACGCAACTAACCAAAACAAAATAACTATCCTTACTGTGCCATAAGCGCACACAGCTGATCCACTGCGTAATCAATCTCTTCAACTTGATTGGTATGCGCTAGTGAAAAACGAATGGCGTTGGCGGCTCTTGAGGTATCCGACAACAATTCAGTGAGTACATGCGACGCCTGAGAACTACCCGATTGACAAGCGGATCCCTTGGAGCAAGCGATTCCTTGCATATCCAGCTGGAACAACAACATCAAAGATTGTTCTTGAGTCAAAGGAAGACTGACGTTTAACAGTGTGTAGGTACTTTTATCCAGATCAGCGCAAGCACCATTAAACTGTACCCCTGGAATACGACTGGTCAACTGATCGATGAAGTATTTTTTCAGGTGGAGCACATAACGCTGCTCTTGTTCCAGTTTTTCGTAGGAAAGCACAAAGGCTTTTTCCATACCCAAAATGTTGTGAACAGATTCTGTCCCTGCGCGAAAACCACGCTCTTGGGCACCTCCAGCAATAAGTGGCTTAATCGGATGTTTTTTTCGGATAAAGGCAAATCCTATTCCCTTTGGACCGTGGAACTTGTGTGCTGCTGCAGTCAAGAAATCAATTGGAACTTCTTGGAGATTCCAGGCAAAATGACCGATGGATTGTACCGTATCCGAATGAAATAGCGCTTGGTGATCTTGACAGATCTTAGCTACTCTGGCTACATCAAGCAAATTACCGATCTCATTGTTTACATGCATCAAACTCACCAAGGTTTTGGTGGGAACTTTCCCTAAAAGTTCATTGAGTTCATCCAAATCTGGATGACCTTGATCGTCAATTGATAAAAACAGGAGCTCGATAAGGCCTTGATCCCTTAAATCTTCCAATGGATGAAGCACGGCATGGTGTTCAATCGCCGTGGTAATTACTCTTTTCACCCCTAAATCGCGAACTGCCCCATAAATAATCATGTTATCCGCTTCTGTCCCCCCTGAGGTGAATATGATTTCCGCAGGGTGAGCGCCGAGCTGGGCGGCAATTGTTTTTCTAGCTTGTTCCAAGCCTGATTTTGCTTGACGACCAAATTGATGGGTCGAAGACGGATTGCCAAAATGTTGGCTCATCGCTTGATGCATTACCTCGATCACCTCACTTCGCAATGGGGTGGTGGCTGCGTGGTCAAAATAAATTTGTTTCATGACTTGGGTTCAAAAGCGCTTAATGTTCGGGTGATGATATCGATACATTCATCTAGTTGCTCTTCAGTAATCACCAAAGGTGGGGCAAATCTAATGATATTTCCATGGGTGGGTTTGGCCAATAGTCCAGCGTGACTAAGTGCTACACATATGTTCCATGCCGTATCCCCATCTGGGTGGTCGTTGATCACGATAGCATTAAGCAAACCGCGGCCGCGCACCAAACGGACAATTTTGGATCCATCTATATATCGCTGCAACGAAGACCTAAAACGTTCTCCTAGCACTCTTGCTTTCAGAGCGAGCTGCTCTTGTTCAACCACTTCTAAAGCAGCCACAGCAACGGCTGCAGCAATAGGATTACCCCCAAAAGTACTGCCGTGACTGCCTGGCTCAATGACATCCATCACCTCATTCTGGGCCAATACCGCAGAAACAGGGTACATTCCACCAGACAACGCCTTGCCCAACACCAATAAATCTGGTTTGACTTCCGGGGTACCACTGCAATGTGCCTCTACACAAGTACAGTTACCGCAGGTAGCCAACAGATTTCCTGTACGAGCAATCCCGGTTTGTACCTCATCGGCGATCATCAACACTCGGTGCTTCGTGCAGAGTGCTCTCGCCTGAGCCAAATAAGAAGGATCTGGCACAAACACACCAGCCTCCCCTTGTATGGGCTCTACCAAGAATGCAGCGATATGTGGATCGGACTCCAGTGCTTGAGCTAGAGCGGGGATGTCGTTATACGGTATTTGAATAAAACCCTCTGTGTAGGGACCAAAATCCTTTTGGGCTGTAGGATCAGAGGAAAAGGAAATGATGGTGGTGGTTCGACCGTGAAAATTATTGGCACAGACGATAACTTTTGCTTGATTAGCCGGAATCATTTTTACTCTATAGCCCCATCTTCTGGCAATTTTTAGCGCTGTTTCCACTGCTTCAGCACCGGTATTCATCGGCAAGACCTTATCAAATCCAAATGTTTGGGTGATTTTTTGCTCATAGGCCCCCAACTGATCATTGTAGAATGCCCGAGACGTCAAAGCGAGTTTTTGCGCTTGGTCAATCAGTGCTTGTGTGATTTTAGGATGACTATGCCCTTGATTTACTGCGGAGTATGCGGACAAAAAATCATAGTACTTTTTACCTTCCACATCCCAAAGGTAAACACCTGATCCTTCCTTAAGTACCACAGGTAGTGGGTGATAATTATGAGCTCCGTATTTTGATTCTAGCGCTATCGCTTCTTGTGAGCTATTGATGGTAGTACGTGTCATTTCTTGCGATTACATCCAACTTAAGACATTCCTACTTCTGTGGTGGAGAGAAATCATCCAGGGTAAAACTACAAATATTGAACATGAATTAAAACCCTTTACACAGCGCACGCGAAAAAAGATATTATTTTTGGGGCATGCGAAAAGTAAAAACCCCGCAGACCTTCACCGAACTTCTTGTGGTGGACACTGCAGACAAAGGCCGAAGTGTGGCCAAAACCCCTGACGGCCAAGTTATTTTCTTAGAAGGTGCCGTGCCGGGTGATGTAGTCAACGTGCGTACCACCAGAAAGAAAAAAAACTTTTTCGAAGGAGTTGTTACGGAAATCAAAGAACCTTCACCCTATCGAACAGTACCAAAATGCGTGCACTTTGGGGTCTGTGGGGGATGCAAATGGCAAAACATGTCTTACGAAAGACAACTCTATTTCAAAGAAAAAGAAGTAGCCCAAAACATAGAACGCATTGGACATACACAAGCCTTAACCACTATTCCCATTGCAGGATGTCCCACACCCTATGGGTATAGAAATAAGATGGAGTTCTCTTTTTCTGCGCAAAGGTGGCTTACTGATGCTGAAATCAAACAAACCGAAGAAATTACAGATCGCGAAGCCTTAGGTTTTCATATTCCTGGAATGTGGGATAAAATACTCGACCTAAAAGAGTGTCACCTGCAACCAGAACCCTCTAACAGTATTCGATTAGCTGTTAAAGCATACGCCCTAAAACACGGGTTATCATTTTACCATGTGCGGCAGCAAACTGGATTATTGCGCAGCTTAATGATTCGCAACAACCAAGCTGGTGCCGTAATGGTGCTCTTTCAATTTTTTGAAAACAATCAAGAACAAATCAAAGGATTGCTTGATTATTTACTCGGTGCATTTCCTCAAATCGAATCCATGATGTACACCATCAACCAAAAAGCTAACGACAGTTTATACGATTGTGAATTGGTGTGCTACAACGGTCAAGACTTCATCATGGAAACCATGGAAGGATTAAGCTTTAAAATTCAGGCAAAATCCTTTTATCAAACCAACCCAACTCAGGCGTACACCTTGTATCAAATCGCTCGAACGATGGCTGGACTCACCGGCACGGAAGTAGTCTATGACTTGTATACAGGTACTGGCACCATTGCCCAATTTGTGGCAAAATCTGCCAAAAAAGTTATAGGGATAGAGTCGGTAGCTGATGCTGTAGCAGATGCCAAGGCCAATGCATCCCACAACCAAATAAACAATGTCCATTTTTTTGTGGGTGATATGAAATCGTTGCTCACTGAAGAGTTTGTCCGGGAACACGGAGCTTGTGATGTGCTTATTACCGATCCCCCAAGGGCTGGAATGCATCCCGATGTGGTGGAACAAATCCTGTCCATGGCCCCAGAGAAAATTGTGTACGTCAGCTGTAATAGTGCGACCCAAGCCAGAGACATTGCACTGCTCACTAAAAAATATCGACTAATCTCCAGTCAAGCCGTGGATATGTTTCCTCAAACCCACCACGTGGAAAATGTTGTACTTTTAACCAAAATAGCGTGATGCGCCGTATAGGTTATTGGCTTTTATTGGCCATTTTTTTCATTCAAGTAGGCTGCGAAAAGGATGACATCTGCATTGCAGGTGACGCCCCACGTTGGCATATTTCATTTAGAGACGCTGCACAACCCGACCTCCCTAAAGCGCCTGAATCCCTATGGATTGTAGGTGCAGACTCAACGAAACCATTGACCAATCCTGTTCCTGGCAGTAGTGAGTCTACTGAAATTTGGTTGCCCATCGACCCGACAAGCTCAAAAACCGCGTTTAACTTAATCGCCTTTGGCGTTCTAGAAAATGACCAATTAAGCGGATCGGTAGAACAATTGGCTATCTCGTACGCCACCGAACCAAAGTTTTTATCTAAAGCTTGTGGATTTACGCCTCAATACTTCCAGGTTGAAGGAACCTGGTTGGAACAAAACAAATCCTGGATAAAATCCGTAACCTGGACGACCACACAAATTACAGAAGATGAAAGCATACATACGATCATCTATCACTAAGTGGGTAGCTTTAATTGGGTTATCCGGTCTATGGGCCCAGAATACGTCTGTCAAGGATTCAGTTCTGCCTAAGGAACCCTATGGATTGAGAATCGGTTACGACCTGGCAAAAACATTGAGATCACAAACCAAAGAAGGGTATGCTGGAAATGAAATCAGTGCGGATCTTCGCATTGGGGGATTCCGATACGTAGCTGTTGAGCTCGGAAGTGAAAAAATCACGCTGATGGAGGACAGCTACACATGGACGCCCAGTGGCTCCTACCTTAAAGCAGGCCTAGATCTCAATTTTTACGACAACTGGTTCGGAATGAACAATATGATCTTTGGCGGATTTAGACTAGCGCGTGCCCACTATGAAGTCAAAACAGAATCGATGATGTGGTATGATTCAAACAGATATTGGCACCCAGATCAATATGCTGTAGCGACAAAAATACCTGGGCCAGTGAGCGGTTTAAACGCTCATTGGTTAGAGGCTGTTGTCGGGATTAAGGCAGAATTGTTTAAAAATGTGTATTTGGGCGGAAGCGTTCGACTGGGCTACTTGGTATCAGCCCCAAAATTAATTAACGCGCCCAACCATTGGATTCCAGGGTTCAACACAGTAACCGATGAAGCTAGATTTGGCAGCAGTTATCAATATCAACTCAGCTATTTAGTCCCTCTTTTTGAACGCCCGAAAGTATACCGCAAGAAAAAACCACAGTTGGAGTCCGGAGGTGAAGATCCCTTCTCTGGATCCAGAAACATGGGACAATCAGGCTTTAGAGACAGTGGATTTTGATCATTTGATTTGGCGCACACCCTTGATCAACAGCCACTTCATCATCAGTTTTTTTCCTTCTTTATCGACTACCACCCCGAATTTTGGCGACAAAATATTGGCTAAAATAGCCGCGAAAACAATCGGAAAAAGATTATCAACAGGATATAGCCAAAGCAACAAATAGCGAAATGCAAGGAATAAAAAAGTAAATCCTATAAAATTAAAGATCAGTGCTTTGGCCTTCATGGATTTGAAATTTAGTTCGTTTACTTCCTGCGTACATCGGGTAATGCACTAATCTGGACTCTAAATGACTGTTGAACAATTTAATTTTTGCCGTAGGGCGAAGACCCACGTGTTTTAATGCCTCTAAATTGGAGGTGATCATCCAGGCATCTGTTTGAGGATACCCTTTTTTCAACGTATCGCCAATGCTCTTATAGAAGGACTCCATTTCAATGTCCAAACGTTCTCCATAGGGTGGATTAAACACTAAATGTAAAGGACCAGTAACCTCTTTTTCAGAAGTGAAAAAATTGGCTTGACGCACCTCTATAAACTCAGACAAATGGGCATTGGCTACGTTATCCATAGCCTTGCGCACCGCGGAGGGCGCTTTATCGTAACCCACCAATTTAAAAGGGTATTCTCGAGTTCTCTTTAAACTGACCTCAATAATTTTCTCCCAAAGTACTTCGTCAAAATCCGCCCATTTTTCAAAGGCAAATTCCTTGCGGTTGATATTGGCCGGGATATTGCAAGCGATCATCGCTGCCTCCACCAAAAAAGTACCCGATCCACACATGGGATCTAAAAAGGGGGTCTGGCCTTTCCATCCGCTGAGCAACAATATGCCAGCCGCCAAAACCTCATTAATCGGTGCAATATTGGTGGCTGTTCGGTATCCCCTTTGATGCAATGATTTTCCAGAACTGTCGAGGGAAACCGTGCACTGATTTTGTTGTAGGTGCATGTTTATCCTCAAATCAGGAAATTGAAGATCCACATCGGGACGTCTACCTGTTTTTTTTCTAAACTGATCGACAATCGCATCTTTAGCCTTTTGAGAAACAAAGAGCGAGTGGGTAAAAATTTCTGAATTTAGCGTAGTGTCGATGGCAAAACTCTGGTCCACATCAAAATACTTGCTCCAGTCAATTTCATCCATTTTACGGCTGAGGTCATCTTGGTTTTTGAGCGTAAATTGCGCGATTGGTTTCACGATCTTAATGGCTGTCCTCAGATTGAGATTGGCCTTGTACATAAAACCTAAATCCCCCTCAAAACGCACACTTCGCACCCCTATGTCTACATTTGATGCGCCGAGTTGGCGCAGTTCTTGGGCGCATATTTCTTCAAACCCGTGTAGGGTTTTTGCCACCATGGGGTAATTTTCTTGTTTCATCTGCTGATTATACTCCCGCAAAAATACATTAATTTTACCCGGCATACCAAGTAGCAAAGTACTGCTTGGTGTCTGTGTTGCTTTATGTTGATTATTTCCCCCATCATCGTGGTTTGGTTAGGTTATCTAGCGGTTCAAACCCGAACGACTCAATCAGGCCCCTACATGTCATTGGGGCTTTCCTTCAGTGGGGCATTTTTGCTCTCTACACTTATTTTTGAGATGTTGCCCGAGCTTTTTCAGGATCAAGCTCCCAAGACCGTAGGTCTTTTTTTGTCCCTGGGAATCATACTACAGCTTTCTCTGGAATTTCTGTCTCAAGGGGCAGAACACGGACACACACATCACCACGGACACTCGGGAAGAGTCCCCTGGTTGGTGATCGGAAGCCTCTGTATTCACGCATTGTTGGAGGGCATTCCACTGAGCAGTGTAAACGGACTTTTTTGGGGGGTTTTGGTACACAAATTTACCATCGCACTGGCGCTTTCACTCTTGCTTTTGGAATCCAAAGCACCCAAGTATCTTTCGCTAGGAGCCATAGGCGCGTTTTCATTAATGACCCCTTTGGGCAGTTTTCTTTCCGGCCAATCCATATGGCCTGAATACTGGAACAACTACATAAATGCTCTGGCTGTGGGTATCTTATTGCACATAGCCACGGTGATACTTTTTGAAAGTTCTGATGGCCATCGTTTTAATTGGCGAAAATTTGCAGTAATCCTTGGGGGATTTGCGCTTGGCTACTTGGTGGGATAAGGACAAGGTGGTATATTTGTCGCCCAATGCCATCATTCATGATTGAAATTACTCTTCCCGATTCTAGTGTTCGTGCTTACGCACCAGGTGTTACACCTATGGACGTCGCTGCGAGCATCAGTGAAGGACTAGCGCGCAATGTGCTCTCCGCATCGTTTAATGGTCAAATTATTGAAAGCAGCACACCGCTCACGGCGTCTGGATCATTGGTGCTATACACCTGGAATGATAAAGAGGGAAAAAAAGCATTTTGGCACTCATCGGCACACATTTTAGCGCAAGCTCTTGAATCTTTATACCCCGGGGTCAAATTGACCATTGGACCTGCTATTGACCAAGGTTTTTACTACGATGTTGACCTTCCACAAGGCCAAGTAATTTCCGATAAAGATTTTGAAACGATCGAACAAAAAGCGCTTGAAATAGCCAAAGGAAAACATCCGTTTTCCATGCGTGCTGTTTCAAAAGCAGATGCGTTAAAAAAATATACCGCAGAAGGCAACGAGTTTAAAGTGGAGCTGATCGAGAATTTAGCGGATGGCACCATTACTTTTTGTGATCACGATGTGTTTACCGATTTGTGTCGCGGAGGTCATTTGCCGCATACTGGTTGGGTAAAAGCATTTAAAATACTCAGTGTGGCCGGTGCTTACTGGCGAGGCGATGAACAGAAAAAACAACTCACCCGCATCTACGGAATTTCATTTCCCAAGCAGAAAGACCTGACCGATTACCTAGCTCTTTTAGAAGAAGCAAAAAAAAGAGACCACAGAAAACTGGGAAAAGAACTTGAATTGTTCACCTTTTCTCAAAAAGTGGGTCCTGGACTTCCGCTTTGGTTACCCAAAGGAGCTGCATTGCGCGCTCGATTAGAAGATTTCTTAAAGCAAGCCCAGAAAAAAGCGGGTTATGAAATGGTGGTTACGCCACACATCGGCCAAAAAGAACTCTATGTAACCTCAGGTCACTACGCAAAATACGGTGCAGATAGTTTTCAACCGATTAAAACGCCAAAGCTTGATGAAGAGTTTTTGTTGAAACCGATGAACTGTCCACACCACTGTGAAATATACAACACCAAGCCATTTAGCTACAAAGAGTTGCCTAAAAGGTATGCTGAGTTTGGGACTGTTTATCGGTACGAACAAAGTGGAGAGTTGCACGGGTTGACCAGAGTGCGTGGATTTACTCAAGATGATGCCCACATATTTTGCACCCCTGAACAGTTGGATCAGGAATTTAAAAACGTGATTGATCTATCTCTTTACGTGTTAAATTCACTTGGGTTTGACAACTTTAGGGCCCAAGTATCTGTCAGAGACCTCAGCCAGCCAGAAAAATATATCGGAAGTCCTGAAAATTGGGAAAAAGCAGAGCAGTCGATCATCAATGCCGCTCAAGAAAAAGGACTTGATTACGTCATCGAACCAGGTGAAGCTGCATTTTATGGACCAAAACTTGACTTTATGGTCAGCGATGCACTGGGTAGGCAATGGCAGTTGGGTACCATTCAAGTAGATTACAACTTGCCAGAACGTTTTGATTTAACCTACAAGGGCAGTGATAATGAATTACATAGACCCGTAATGATACACCGGGCGCCGTTTGGTTCCATGGAGCGATTTATCGCGCTTTTATTGGAGCATACCGGAGGTAATTTCCCCTTGTGGCTCACGCCAAATCAGGTGATGGTCTTGCCTGTGAGCGAGAAACACGAAAAATATGCAGAAAAAGTTTTAAATTCCCTAGAAAATCACGAAATTCGCGGCCTCATTGACGCTAGAAACGAGACCATTGGCAAGAAAATTCGCGAAGCTGAAATGAGTAAGGTTCCTTTCATGATCATTGTCGGGGATCAAGAAACCCAAGAACAAACCATATCTGTGCGCAAACACGGAGGAGAGTCCCTGGGAAGCATCAGTATCGAAACATTTGTTTCGACCATTGACCAAGAGATAAAATCGACCTTGAAGTCGTTTAAATAGAAGTTGAACTAAATTTATTGAGCCATAGCCATACGTAAACGCTTTACGCCCCAGCCCAGGAAGGAAAACAAAGACCTTCACAACATCAACCAACGCATCACCGCACCAAACGTGCGACTTGTGGGGGACAACATTGAAGTGGGCATATACACATTGAGAGACGCCCTCCAAAAAGCAGAGGAACTCGAGCTGGATCTGGTGGAAATTTCCCCCAATGCAGCACCTCCAGTGTGCAAGATCCTAGACTACAAGAAGTTCTTGTACGAGCAGAAAAAGCGGGACAAAGCTCTGAAAGCTAAGGCCACCAAAGTTGTTATCAAGGAAATTAGATTCGGTCCTCAAACTGACGATCATGATTACAACTTTAAAAAGAAACACGCTGAAAGCTTTCTAAAAGAAGGCGCCAAATTAAAGGCTTATGTGTTTTTCAAAGGACGTTCAATCATCTACAAAGACCAAGGAGAGATCTTGTTGCTGAAGCTAGCTTCTGAATTGGAAGAACTAGGCAAAGTAGAACAGATGCCCAAATTAGAAGGGAAGAGAATGACCATGTTTCTCGCCCCAAAAGTAAAAAAGTAAGTGAGTTTAACCCTAAATAAAAAAGATGCCTAAAATCAAAACTAAGTCCAGCGCCAAGAAACGTTTCGTGGTGACCGGATCTGGAAAGATCAAGAGAAAGCACGCTTTTAAAAGCCACATCTTGACTAAAAAATCAAAAAAACGCAAATTGGCGTTGACCCACTCAGGCTTGGTACACGAGTCTGATGTGAACAGCATCAAAGAGCAACTAGGATTAAAATAATCCAAATCGGTAATGTCTAACCCTGGAGTCAGGCCCTAACAAGAGCAAAAGCCGCCTGCTACAAAAAAACAAACAACTATGCCAAGATCAGTAAACGCCGTTGCCTCAAGAGCACGCAGAAAAAATTTCATGAAACAAGCCAAAGGTTTCTTCGGAAGAAGAAAGAACGTTTGGACTGTTGCTAAAAACGCGGTTGAAAAAGCGATGCTATACGCATACAGAGACCGCAGAAACAAGAAAAGATCATTTAGGGGACTTTGGATCACTCGTATCAATGCTGGAGCTCGTTTGCACGGTATGTCTTACTCAGTTTTTATGGGTAAAGCTAAAGCGCACAACATCGAGTTAAACAGAAAAGTACTAGCTGATTTAGCGATGAATCACCCAGAAGCTTTCAAAGCGGTGGTGGATCAAATCAACAAATAAAAGTCAACCCATACTCACTTTGAAAAAACCTGTGCTATGCGCAGGTTTTTTTATATCCTTGCTTCATGAATTTTCCAAACTTAGCCCACATAAAGCTGGTAGTCACCGACATGGATGGCACCTTATTAAACAGCCATCATCTAGTCAGCGAACGATTTTACACTGCCTTTGAAGAACTAAAATCTCTAGGGGTGACCTTTGTAGCAGCCTCTGGTAGACAATACCACAGCATTTACCACAAACTGTATCGCATAGCTGACCAAATTTATATCGCTGCTGAAAATGGAGGTTATACTCTGTATCAGGATCGAGAAATTCACCAGGCCGACTTTCCAAGCCATTTGCTAGAACGGCCATTAAACCTATTGGAAAAGAGACCAGATATTCACGCTGTACTTTGCACTAAAGACAAAGCGTTTATCAAACGAGGATTTCCTGATTTCGAGTCATTTGTAATTCAATACTACAGCGCCTACGAAACCATAGAGCGCCTGAGCGACTGTACAGAACCGGTCCTTAAAATTGCGCTGTACCATCCTGAGGGTTCGGAAAAACACATCTATCCCCATGTGGAAGCGTTAAGCGATGAATTAAAAGTGAAAATATCCGGACCTAATTGGGTCGACTTATCTCATCAAGAGGCGCATAAAGGGACGGCCGTAGCCAAAATTCAATCGTTATTAAACATAAGCCCTGCAGAAACTTTGTGCCTAGGAGACTATCTAAACGACCTTGAAATGTTGGGTCAGAGTCATTATTCTTTTGCGATGGGCAATGCACACCCGGATGTAGTGAAAGCGGCCAAATATCAAACTGCCAGCAACGACCAATTTGGTGTAGAAATAGTGCTTGAGAAAATCATCCAGGATATAACAAGCAGTCTTTAAAACGGCATATCATCTTCAATACCATCAAAAGCCTCATTAGGGTGAGGTAGTTTACGGGTTACGAAGGGATTTTCCGACCCTTGGTTCATCTTAGACTGAAACTCAAAAGGGGTATCAAATG
>JALQVG010000028.1 GCA_023260435.1 Flavobacteriaceae bacterium
ATTTACATCTATTGTAGGTAACGTATTTGGTTTCAAAGCACTTCGTGCTTTACGTCTTGAAGATCTTCGTATTCCACCAGCTTACGTTAAAACTTTCCAAGGACCTCCTCATGGTATCCAAGTTGAACGTGACAAATTAAACAAACACGACAAGCTATGGGAAAATGGGGGATTAAATGGGCTTTGTTAAGTCTGCTCTTCACCGTGACGGTACACGCACAAAAAAAACCTGCTGGTTTGGGTCGATTGGACTCCATAACTAAGGGAATGACGGCTGATTCTGGTCTCTTTACCGTCTACCTTCAAGCAGATCAAAACAAGTTATTTTGGGCGATACCAGACTCGCTTTTTGGCACCCCTCTGTTATTGGTCAGCCGATACGTTCAGCTGCCTGCTGATTACGCGGCCTACAAGAATGCAGGAAGTAAAACAGCGGAGCAAGTAGTGGTATTTACCAAAAAAGGAACCAAAGTTTTGCTGCAACAACAGTCTTACATCAATCAGGCAGATCCGGAAAGTCCTATTGCACAAAGTGTGGAAAAGAACAATTTTGCTCCAATTTTGGCTGTTTTTGATCAAAAAAACAAGGAAAACGATCGAGTTTTGATCGAAATGACTGATTTCTTTATGGATGATTCACCGGGGATGAATATTGTTTCCTCCTCCGAGAAGGAACAGTATAAAATGGGCGGAGTCGACAAAAAAAGGAGTTTGATCGATCGTTCGGTCGCCTATCCCCTAAACATCGAAACGACACATACGTTAACTTTTAACGCCAACAAACCCCCAAGATCCAATAGGGGTAATACCTTAAGTATACAGGTAAACCATTCGCTGATCGCTTTGCCAAAACAGCCGATGACCGAACGCAGCGTAGATTCCAGGGTGGGCTGGTTTTCCTTGGAAAAGTATAACTATTCATCACAGGCGCTCAAATCGGACAACTACCGCATTGCCCGACGCTGGCGCATGGAGCCATCTGACCCCGAGGCCTATGCTAGAGGAGAGTTGGTCACCCCCAAGAAACCCATCGTTTTTTATCTAGATCCAGCGACCCCTGAGCGATGGAGGCCCTATTTTAAGCAAGGAATTGAAGACTGGGCTCCTGTTTTTGAGCGCGCTGGATTTAAAAACGCTATTGTAGCCAAAGACCCACCGAATGCGGACCAAGACCCAGAGTTTAGTCCGGAGGATGTGCGCTATTCCACGGTTCGCTATGTGGCCTCAACCACCCGTAATGCCACCGGACCCTCAGTAGCAGATCCACGCAGTGGAGAGATTTTAGAGAGCGATGTCATTTGGTACCACAATCATTTGCGCTCATACCGCAACAGATACCTTATCGAAACAGCAGCGGCCAACCCCTCGGCAAGAACCCTGGATACGCCCGAAGAAGAAATAGGGGAAATGATGCGCCGAGTGATCGCCCATGAGGTCGGACACGCTTTGGGACTACCTCACAACATGAAGGCCAGCTCTGCGTATCCGGTGGATTCTCTGCGCTCGGCTGACTTTACCCAGAAAATGGGGATTGCCGCGACGATTATGGATTATGCGCGCTATAATTATGTGGCTCAACCCGGGGATGAAGGCGTGCGCTTTGTCCGGCAAATGGGTCCTTATGACGACTACGCCATAGAATGGGGCTATCGGTATTTTCCAGACGAGCGCCAAGGCGCTAAATGGCTGAAGTCATTTGTGGATGAGCGTTCGATGAACCCCCTATATCAGTTCGGCAGTGGAGGATTGGATCCCAATGCCCAAACAGAAAACATCGGCGACGACCCGGTTAAGGCATCCAGATATGCGTTGAAGAACTTAAAAATAGTCGCCAAAAACTTGGAGTCTTGGACTACTCCTGTAGGTGCAGATTACGAGGATCTGAAAGAGTTACACACCGAACTGATCGATGCGTACCGAAGATACATCAACCATGTGATCGCTTTAGTGGGCGGAGTTAATGAAACCTTTGCGCTTAAAGGACAATCAGCTATGCCCTACCAGGTTGTCCCCGAAGACAAACAGCTTGAGGCCTTGTCTTTTTTACAAGAGTCCCTATGGTCAACCCCCTCTTGGCTGGTAGCTCCGGAAGTGGTTGGTCGATTTACGGATGAGGGTATGTTGTCCCGTGTGGAGCAATTGCAAAAGGCAGCGCTGTTTAGGTTGATGAGTACCGAGCGTTTGAACCAGATGGTGTCCGCACAGCAGACTTTGCCTGGCGATGGGTTATCGGCACTTGAATTGATCGACACCTTAAACGATCAGTTAGTGGTTGAAAATCCCCTGAGTGATGTTTCCCTGCGCCATCTACAAGCCGGATTTATGGAGCGTTTGGTGGAGATGATGGAGGACCAGAAGCTGGTTCCATCCCTCAGGGCTCAAGCATTTGAACAACTTGAGGATATGACCGATACACTGCGCAAAAAGAAAAGAGGTGCCTCAGGAGCCGTAGAAGAACATTTGGAGTGGATGATTCACCAACTAAAACCCTACAGGGATTAACCATAAGTCATGCATACAACGGATGCGCTCAACCACGATCACCTTCCTGCATTAGTCTGGACCCCTTCCCTAGACGGGTCTTCGCGTTATGAGGCTTTTGTAGCGTATTGTGCAGCGCATTGCCAGGATCAAGTGACTCAACACGCCGGGGCGCCACCGTGGAGCCCTGAGGCTTTTCACCGATGGTCCGTAGCTGATTTGTCCGGTTTTTGGAGCGCAGTTTCCGATTTTTTTGAGATTGATTGGGTCCAAAAACCACTGGCTGTTTTTGAGCCTGGACCCTCATTTTATCAGACCCGATGGTTTCGCGGGGGAAAGCTGAGTTATGCAGCTCATATACTGGCCCAAAAAACCGACGCGAGACCGGCTTTAGTCGCATTGGAAGAAAATGGAACGGAACGGGTTATCTCCTGGACTGCTTTGGAAAAGGCGGTAGGGCATTTGCAGAAACAGCTTCAAGATGCGGGAGTTACCCATGGGGATCGAGTGGTGGCCATGGCTAGAAACACACCCGAAACAGTTGCAGCGTTTTTGGCGGTCAACGGACTGGGGGCTATTTGGTCGAGTTGTGCTCCTGAATTTGGCGCTGAAGCAATCATTGATCGCTGTGCCCAGATCGAACCAAAAGTCTTTTGGTATGCCCCTGAATACCCCTACAACGGCAAAGTTTTTGACCTAAAGGCAAAAGCCCAGCAGGTGATCGCCTCCCTGGATACATTGGCCTGGGCAGCACCTTTGGACGCTTCTATCTGGGAACGCACTGATCCAGCTGCTGAAGTCCGCTGCACGCCGGTTGATGCGGATCATCCGATCTGGATACTGTATTCTTCGGGCACCACCGGAAAACCCAAGGCGATAGTTCACCGCACCGCAGGTATGGTGATTGAGCATGTCAAAGCATTGGGGCTACACCAGAATGTTCAATCGGGAGAAGGTTACTTCTGGTACAGTACTACGGGGTGGATGATGTGGAATTACGCGTTGTCCTCCTTGCTTTTGGGGGCGACCCTATACCTATATGACGGCGCACCAACCTATCCTGATGCTGGAGTTTTGTGGAGGTGGGCCGCCAGACACGGAATACATCATTTTGGTGCCGGCGCGCCTTATTACGGACATGCCTTGCAACAAGTAGACCCCCTGCTCGGTAAGTCTTGGCTTGAACTAAAGACATTAGGCGCGACTGGTGCTCCGCTCTCAGCGACTGTCTTTGAAGGCATGCACGAGCGTCATCCCAATGCACAGATTATTTCTCTGTCCGGGGGTACTGATGTCTGTACCGCTTTTGTCGGGGGGCATTCTGCCTTACCGGTCTATGCGGGTTATTTACAGGCGCCAAGTTTGGGCGCTGACGTTCAGTCGTGGAGTCCCGAAGGTACTGTACTGCTTCACGAGTTGGGGGAGTTGGTGCTCACTAAGCCCATGCCTTGTATGCCGGTTTTTTTCTGGCATGACACTGATTTTTCCCGATACCACAGCAGTTATTTTGACCGATTTCCTGGTGTGTGGTGTCATGGTGACTGGATGCGTGTTGACCCGCCCTATGGGCTGCAGATCACCGGTCGCTCGGATGCTACACTCAACAGACAAGGTGTGCGCATCGGTACTGCAGAACTCTATCAGGCACTGGAAGATCTTCCGTGGTTACAGGATTGTTTGGTGCTTGACCTAGAAGATCCTTCCGGGCAAAAAGCTTCCATGATGCCCTTATTTGTCGTTACGGATACCTTACAAGCGGATCAGATTCAGGAAATCAAAGACCAGTTAAGGAGAAGGTGCAGCCCAAGGCATGTGCCAGACCGCATTTTTTGGGTTCGAGAAATCCCATATACCTTAAGTGGAAAAAAACTCGAAGTTCCGCTGAAAAAGTGGCTGATGGGTATGCCCAAACACCAAGCCATGACGGTGGATGCTTTGAGAAATCCAAGTGCCTTGGATGATTTTGAGCATTTAATTCCTCAGATCAAAGGTTTTTTTACCCAAAGTTAACCTGCGTGTATCCTGAATAACTCATTTTTGTATCCTCCCAGTTTAGGGTTTCTTATATATACTAGTTGCCGATGAATAGAGCTTTACCAGATCCCTCAAAATGCGCCCCAGCGTTCGAGCGCAAGCGGCTGGGATTTGTCGATCGCTTCCTCACCCTTTGGATTTTTGCCGCCATGGCGCTGGGTGTTGCTTTAGGGGTGTGGGTGCCCGAATTTGGTGCTTCCGTGGAAGGATGGGGCAGTGGTACGACCAATATTCCCATCGCCATTGGTTTGATCGCCATGATGTATCCGCCCTTTGTCAAGGTGCGCTACGAAGCCTTATCGGAGGTGTTTAAAAACACCAAAATTCTCGGGATATCCCTGTTGATCAATTGGGTGATTGGCCCGTTGTTGATGTTTGCCTTGGCTGTTTTGTTTCTGCGCGACCAGCCGGAATACATGGTGGGGTTGATCTTGATCGGATTGGCCCGCTGTATCGCGATGGTCATTGTTTGGAATGAGTTGGCCGGCGGTAGCCGGGAGTACGCGGCTGGTTTGGTCGCCCTAAACAGCATTTTTCAGGTGTTGCTCTACAGCGTGTACGCCTATGTATTTATCACGGTGTTGCCTCCGTATTTCGGTGTGGCGTCCACCGTAGTTTCCATCTCCATGGGGCAAATAGCCCAGAGTGTGGCGATCTATCTAGGTATTCCTTTTGCCGGAGGTTATCTGACCCGAAAACTGCTCAGAACACCTGGGCGTGTCGAGTGGTTTGACACCGTATTTGTCCCCCGGGTTTCTCCGCTCACCTTGGTGGCTTTACTGGCCACCATCGTGTTGATGTTTAGCCTAAAAGGCAGTGTTATCGTATCGCTTCCTTTTGATGTATTGCGCATCGCTACACCATTGGTGATCTATTTTGCACTGATGTTTGTCATCAGCTTTTGGGTGGCCAAACGCATGGGGGCGGATTACGCTACCAATGCTTCGATCGCATTTACCGCGGCCGGGAATAATTTTGAGTTGGCCATCGCCGTGGCGATCGGTGTATTTGGGTTGCATTCCGGACAGGCCTTAACTGGGGTGATCGGTCCTTTGGTTGAAGTTCCAGCATTAATTTTATTGGTTAAAGCCGCTTTGTGGTTAAAACAAAAATACTACCCATGAACTACCCCTTATTGGATTATATCGCCGAGGTGGATACAACGGAAGTGCCTGCAGATCGGATTTCCGCGCTGACGCCTTTAGTTGAATTCATTCAATCTCAAGTCAATCAGCAAAAACCGGTAACCTTGGTGTTTATCTGCACCCATAACTCCAGGCGTTCCGTCTTTGGTCAGTTTTGGGCTCAAGCCATGGCGCACCAAAGAGGTTTGGACATACAAACCTTTTCTGGGGGTACCGAAGTAACTGCGTGTAACGAGCGCACCATAGCGGCTTTGATTCGCGCTGGGGTACGCGTGGAAGGGAATATGTCCCAGGCCAATCCCCACTACCAAGCTTTCTACGACCTAGATCGTCCTCCTTTATCCTTGTATTCCAAGTTGTATGATGCGCCCGAGTTGCCCCAGTCTGATTTTGTAGCCGTGATGACCTGTGCTTCGGCTGATGAAGGCTGCCCCTTTATCCAGGGCGCTTTGGCCAGGCTTCCGATCCGCTATGAAGACCCCAAGGCTTTTGATGATACACCCCGTGAGGCCGATGCGTACGATGAATGTTGTGCGCAAATAGCGGCTGAGATGAAGTTTGTTTTTTCGTCCCTTTAACGGGTGATCGGCGGAGTTGGTGTATATTTGCCCCAAAATTTAGCCGGATGACCCGATCAGGAAGCATTGAATTGATGGCCCCCGCGGGCAATTTTGAATCCCTGCAAGCGGCCCTAGATCATGGAGCAGACTCCGTATATTTCGGAGTGGAACAGCTCAACATGCGCGCACGCGCGAGCATTAACTTTACTTTGGACGATCTGCCTGAGATCGCCAAGCGTTGTGCGGATAAAGGCGTACGCAGTTATCTCACCTTAAATACGATTATCTACGACCACGATTTGAGCATCATCAAAACTTTGTTGGATGCTGCCAAAAAGGCCCAGATTACCGCGGTCATCGCCATGGATCAAGCAGTGATCGCTTATGCGCGCCAGATCAACATGGAAATCCATATTTCGACTCAGATCAACATCACCAACATCGAGACGGTGAAGTTCTATGCGATGTTTGCGGACACGATGGTGCTCAGCCGGGAACTTTCGCTCAGACAGGTGAAGAAAATTGTCGAGCAGATCGAGAAAGAACAGGTGAAAGGACCAGCAGGTCGTTTGGTGGAAATCGAAATTTTCGGCCATGGCGCCCTGTGTATGGCTGTTTCCGGCAAATGCTACCTTTCGCTACACTCCAGCAACTCTTCAGCCAATAGAGGTGCCTGCAAGCAAAACTGCCGCAAAAAATACACGGTGATCGATCAAGAAACCGGTTTTGAGATTGAATTGGACAACGAGTACATGATGTCTCCCAAAGATTTATGCACCCTAGACTTTTTGGACCAAGTAGCGGATGCCGGAATCAAAGTACTCAAAATTGAGGGTCGCGGTCGCGCTCCGGAGTATGTGGCCAAGGTGATCAAAACTTACCGCGAGGCTATTGACGCCATCGACCAAGGCACTTTTTCTCAGGACAAAGTAGGGGTGTGGATGGAGGAACTCTCTAAGGTGTACAACCGCGGTTTTTGGAGCGGTTATTACTTAGGTCAAAAACTAGGGGAGTGGAGCGATCAATCCGGTTCCTCTGCCACCCAAAAGAAATTATATGTGGGCAAAGGGGTGCATTTCTTCCCCAAAACCAACATCGCTGAATTTAAAATCGATGCCTTCGATTTAAAAGTAGGGGATCAATTGTTGGTTACAGGCCCCACTACTGGGGTAAAAGAATTTGAATTGACTTCCATGATGGTCAACGACCAGCCTTTGGAGCATGCTAAAAAAGGGGATTCCATTACCTTGGCGGTAGATTTCAGAGTGCGTCCATCGGATAAACTCTATAAATACGTACCAGTTTAATGGTGGTAGTCACCCTACAACGGGCCAAGTGCATCGGTTGCAATTACTGTGTGGAAATGGCACCTGAACAATTTCAGATGTCCAAAAAGGACGGTAAAAGTGTGCTGCTTCACGCTACGGATAAAAAAGGATTTCACACCGTCAAATCTTCAGACGACAGCATCTATGACTCCTGCAAACAAGCCCAACTCGCTTGTCCGGTCAAGATTATCACCACCACCAAAACCAAGTCTTAATCGCCTATAATTAACATTTAGTTCATGTATCCAATAACCCAAAGCCCTACATTTGGCAATCATATTTTACCCTAATGGATCAGATGTATCTTTATTTGGTGGTCATTTTGGCCGTTTTGGCGATCGTTGACTTAGTGGTTGGCGTAAGTAATGACGCTGTAAATTTCCTCAACTCTGCCATTGGATCCAAAGCGATTTCCTTCAAAAAAATCATGATCATTGCCAGTGTTGGTATTTTCATTGGGGCTGTTTTTTCCAGCGGTATGATGGAAGTAGCGCGCAAGGGAATTTTCGTCCCTTCCGAGTTCTTTTTCGATGAAATCATGATCATCTTCTTGGCGGTTATGATTACGGATATCCTATTGCTCGATTTCTTTAACACGATTGGAATGCCTACCTCGACAACAGTTTCCATTGTGTTTGAACTGCTGGGCGCGGCTGTGGTCATGGCATTGATTAAAATCTCCTCCATCCCTGAGCAGACTTTTGCTGACATTTGGCAATACATCAATACGGATAAGGCGACCGAAATAGTCTGGGGAATCATACTCTCGGTATTGATATCCTTTACCATTGGAGCCTTGGTGATGTGGTTGTCCCGTTTGGTTTTTACGTTCCACTACAAAGAGAAGATTAAACGTTTTGGTTTTGTTTTTGCAGCGGTATGCCTTACCGGAATCGGATACTTTATTTTCTTTAAAGGATTGGGTGGCACACCTTATGC
>JALQVG010000043.1 GCA_023260435.1 Flavobacteriaceae bacterium
ATGTAAACAAAATACTGAGCAAGCTTAATCTTGCCTCTACCATCCAGTTTATTTTCTGTAATACCAGATTGAGAAGCTTGGACCTGTTTAACCATACGGTTCTTAATCTCAGCTGTGTCTTCTGTAAAAGTAAACCAAGACCAATAGACCATGCCAATGTATCAACATGCCATGCCCAAAAACCAGCATCAGAACACGCTTTGTTAAACGCGATTCCGTTGTCAGTTGAGCACATGGTGGCATTGGTCAAGTGGTGCTTGATGATTTACGTCCATTGCGCAGTTTAGCGCAAAACCCAAGTTTATTGACCCAACCAATTGCCTTATTTAAAGCGCCAAAAGCCTATCTCGCAGCCTATCAACAACCCACAGGTAGCAGATTTGGTGCTGACGCTATGTATCAAGGGGACAACCGACCCTCAGGAGGTCAAATCACGTATTATTACGGACAAAAAGAAGCCAGTAAAGACACCCTGAAACTACATGTTTATCAAGGAGATGAGTTGATCAGGACCTTAACGCTTAAAACCCCTAAGGCGCCAGGATTTCAAAGAATCACCTGGGATTTGGATCGTAAATCTGGAGACCGACCTTCCCGAAGTGCTGAAAAGCCAAAAACAGAACGAGGAGGTCGTTCTGTGCTTCCAGGAACCTATCGACTTGAATTGGTGCAAGGACCCCACAAATCAGAGGCTACCATAGAAGTGGGCTTTGATCCAAGACTCGAAGTTTCCGCAGCAGCAGAAAAAGAAAAGGATGCGGCTTTGGCTCAAATTGATCAATGGATGGATACCGCAGCTCAAGCTGTACGACAGTTGGTACAAAGCCAACAAACTGCCAAAGAATTGGCTGCAGATATGAAGAAAGAGGATGCTAAAGGGTTGGAGGAGAAAATTAAGCAGTCTGAAAAAATCAGCGAGTCTTTGGAAGAGCTCATCGCACAATATTTAGGCAAACAGGACAAAAGACAAGGCATCACACGTAGTCCTGAAATGACGGTGGTACAGCGATTAGGCAGTGCATCCAGCTACATCAGTTCTAGACCCAATGGGGTTACTAGCACAGAAACTCAACTCATGGACTTGGCCAAAAAATCGCTCCAAGATGCCCTAAAAGCCCAGAATGAGTTTTTTGAAACAACTTGGAAAGAGTTCCACAAACAGGTGGAAAACTGGGAACAGACCAGATTTAAACCGACTAAAACATTTAACTTAGTACCCTAATTTACCCGTTATGAAAACAAATTTAACACTTGGCGTCCTCAGTGTGCTCTTATGGACTGCGGTAGCTTGTAAACCATCCCCAAATCAAGAATCAACGGAAGCAACTCAAGAAACAGAAATGAGCTCCTCGTTGTCTTTTTCTATGGAACCTAAAAGTGATTCCAACGTTCAAGGAACAGCTACATTCACCGCTAAAGACAGTGTTGTAGCATTTCATATCGAGTTGACAGGCCTTACACCAGGAGTACACGCGATACACCTTCACGAAACCGCTGATTGCAGTGCCGCTGATGGCACTTCAACGGGAGGGCATTGGAACCCTACTTTTGAAAATCATGGATCTTGGGGTTCTGCTGAAGGATTTCACCGTGGAGACATCGGTAACCTTACCGCAGATGAATCTGGAAAAGCTCAATTGCATTTTGAGACCAACCTATGGTGCTTGGACTGCGAAGACCCTGTTAAAAACATTATGGGTAAAGCGATTATCGTTCACCAAGGAACCGATGATTTGGTCACCCAGCCTACAGGCAATGCTGGTGCACGCGTAAGTTGCACAGGAATTATTCAATAATACAATAACCCTGCTTTGCAGGGTTTTTTACTGATGAACCCATCTTCCGCTGGTTGGATTAAAAAATTCGGCTCCTTGCCCCTCACGAAAACCGCATCAAATACAGATGCGGTTTTGTGGTATGAGGATATGGCACATTGGGGAATGGTTTATGGAATCCCTTGGGATGTTCCACCTGGACTGGATTTGCCGCATGAGCCCACGGCTGATGAGCGCTGCAAAGTATTGATGATTTATGGGTTTTGGACTTCCTATCAATTTGTACACCCAACGAACAATTTTGATCAAATGGTCCGCTCCTTAATGGAGTTCTACACGGTACTAGGTCAGGACAAAAAAACGATGTTGGGAAGATTGGGATTTGCCAACGATCCATACAGTCAACTAGAAACTACGCTAGAATCCAGGATATTTCCCAACCAAGGTTTTGTCTTAGGCGCTTTGGGCCAATCGATCATCAATATCTGGCTGTTTCAAGACATGTTGGCTTGGATAGCCTACTTAGAAGGGAATAAAAATATCCTTGAGTACCGAAAAGAACTCGAAATAACCTGTTTTGGATTGCTGCATCAATTGATGGGTAGTCTGGGGGTGTGGGAAAAAATGAAGCCCCAATTGATTCATGGCACCCAATTTATCGCCCAAGAACTTTTGCTGGATCAAGAATCGCTGCAAACCTCGATATCTGTTAAAGACCACACGCCCATCGCCGCTCGTTATATGGTCGATTTTTGTTTGTTTGCCTACCTCACTCAAGCAAAAAAACCGCAGTGGACTCAGGTACACTTATGGGGATCTCAAACCGATATTGATCCTGCGTACCTGAGCGAACGCTACAATGGACAGATTAAATGGTTAGAAAATCACCGGGGATTTATCGATGATGGATGGGAAGGCCTTTTTGGTGTTCAATTTTATGACCGCATTAAAGAGTGGATCCAAAAGCTTATTTTAAGAAACAGCAAAAGATTGATCAAGGAGTTAGAGGGTTCTGGTGAATTATTGGTGCTGCTCAGCAAATCGACCCATAAGGAACTCGACGTTAAAGAGCGAAAAAAAGTTCAGGAACAACTCCTTGATATTTTCAAAAGCATTCCCTCACTGGCTATATTTCTCTTGCCCGGGGGGGCACTGTTGTTGCCTTTAGTGGTCAAGTTGATTCCTAAAATGCTGCCCAGTGCTTTTGATGAAAACAGAATTGATAAAGAACCCAACGGGTAAATAGCTCCTTATGGAACCGATCAGGATCAATAAATTTTTAAGTGAAATAGGTTACTGCTCACGCAGGGAAGCAGATAAACTGATCGAACAAGGTCGGGTAAAAATCAATGGTGCTGTTCCTGAAATGGGTACCAAAGTAACCCATCTGGACCGAATTTCAGTGGACGGTACAGAGGTGAATAGCCGAGAAAAAGCCCATGTTTATCTCGCACTCAATAAACCTGTTGGTATTGTATGCACCACCGATGCTGGTGTAGAAAAAGACAACATCATCGATTTCATCAATTACCCGGAACGCATCTTTCCCATCGGTCGATTGGACAAGGCCAGTGAGGGACTGATTTTGTTGACCAGTGACGGTGATATCGTCAATAAAATACTACGGGCCAGCAACGGTCACGAAAAGGAATACCAGGTTTGGGTGAACAAACCGATTGATGCTCGGTTTATCGACAGGATGAGTAAAGGAGTCCCTATTTTGGGCACGGTGACTAGGCCTTGTGTGGTCAAACCGATGGGCGCTATGGGATTTACCATTGTACTCACCCAAGGGTTAAATCGGCAAATCAGGCGTATGTGTGAACACCTAGGATACCGGGTAACCCGACTCAAAAGGGTGCGCATCATGAACATCAGCTTAGATACAGAACTCGGAGCTTGGAGGCATTTAACCCAACAAGAACTCGAAAGATTAACTCAAAGCGTACAGACCTCCAACAAAACAGCCGAATACACCAGACCTAAATCCTCATGACGATTACCCAACTACAGTATATCATAGCTGTTGCCACCTATAAGAACTTCACCTTGGCTGCTGAAAAATGTTTTGTCACTCAGCCTACCCTATCCATGCAAATTCAAAAATTGGAAGAGGAATTAGGCGTGGAGCTCTTTGACCGTACAAAAAAACCGATTGGTCTGAGCAAAGCGGGTGAAAAAATCATCCTTCAGGCGGAGAAAATCGTCGCCGAAGTATCCCGCATCAAAGACATTATTGATATCGAAAAAGGAATTGTCGGTGGCGTATTTACCTTGGGCATCATCCCCACAGTGACACCTACCCTGTTGCCTTTGTTTTTGCACCATTTTATCACCCAATACCCCAATGTACAGCTACACATTCAGGAACACCATACGGAATCGTTAATCGATCTACTCAAAGAAGGAGTCTTAGATGCGGCCATAGCGGCCACTCCATTGGAAGAAGATGTACTGGTAGAAAAACCGATGTATTACGAACCCTTTGTAGGTTATGTAGCTCCTGAACACCCTTTGTGTGCCCATACAACCTGGCATCCCTCCATGTTGGACGCTGAGGATTTATTGCTTTTAGAGGATGGCCATTGTTTTCGCAACGGAATACTCAATCTTTGCAGAAACAAGAACCAGGCATCCCCTCCTTCTTTTTCCATAGAAATCGGAAGTTTTGATACCTTGGTACAATTAGTCGACAACTCAATGGGGATTACCCTATTGCCCTATTTGACTGGAAAAAGACTTACCCCCTCCCAGCAATCCAGATTGAGGCATTTTAATGCTCCTCAACCTGCCCGAGAAATCAGTTTAATTCACCGAAAAAACGCGTTAAAAGAACACATCATTGACGCCTTATACCACAGTATCCGGTCAGCTGTTTCCAGTACAGTCCCTTTTAACGATGTGCAAATAATCAGTCCGCTAAAAAACAAAAAATGAGGCAAGCCAAACTTTTTGGGAGCATGATACTCGTGTTCATCACACTGTCTTGTAGGTCACTACAAACGGATGTTATGCCAACCGCACCGATAACTTCGGTACGACCAGAAACATCTACATCAAAAGCATACCGCGGTTGGTTGGTCATCAATGCTCAAACCAAAGACACGATTGTCCAGGAACAATCCGAACAGCTTTTTATTCCAGGAAGTAACATTAAAATACTCACGCTTTACGCGGCGTTAAAATCGATGCCTGCCAAATTACCGACCGCACTCTACCAAGTTAATGGGGATACGATCTATATTCAAGGTTTGGGTAATCCAACCACCCTACACCCAGAGTGGGGAGATCGAGAGTTAATCGAATTAATAAAGCCTTACAAACAGGCATACCTGGCGCCGAGTCCACAAAATTTATGGCCCTGGGGCCCTGGATGGGCGTGGGAGGATTATGACACCTACTTCGCGGCAGAAAAAAATGCATTGCCCCTTTGGGGTAATCAACTTTGGGCCATACCCATGGGTCAAAACACAGAATTCTACCCGAAATCTTTGCTCAATAAAGTGCGGATTAGCGCTGAGAAGCCTGCTTTTAGAAGAGTGCGCAACGCCAATGAATTCTTTGTTCCTCAGAGACTCCAAGACACGCTTTCTATACCGCTATTGACGGACGATGGTCTGACCGCAAAATTGCTTGAGGAGGCCTCGGGCACACCCACTTCGTTACAGCCATTTCCTGATGGAACCTCCCAACTGCTCTATGGAAGAAATAGAGATCAGGTGCTCAAAAAAATGATGTGGCAGAGTGACAATTTCTTAGCTGAACAAATTTTGCTGCAGGTAAACTACCAACGAACAGGTCATTTAGTGGATCCAAATGGGACGGCAGAATTGGCCAAAGCTATGTTTCCATTTTGGAAAGAAAAAATTAGATGGGTAGATGCCTCGGGTTTATCCCGGTATAATCTTATGAGCCCAAAAGCGATAGTTCAAGCACTTGAGTCCTTGTATGATTTAGCACCCTACGAATCACTAAAAAGTTTTTTCCCTGCGGGAGGGCAACGAGGCACCTTAAAAAACAGATTTAAAAATCCGGAAGGAAAACCCTATGTGTACGCCAAAACAGGCAGCATGGGACAAGTCTACTGTTTGGGAGGGTATTTAGAAACCGATTCTGGGCAAATCCTTGTTTTTAGCGCCATGTACAACAACTTCACACAGCCCACTTCGTCCATTATTCAAGAAATCGAAAATAAACTCAAGACATTAAAGTCTGAGAATTGATTAAAATCGATTATCCCCGTCGAGCAAATTTCCTAGTCCACCGAGCACACTGCCCTCACCCTTGTGAGCTCCACCTCCTTGAGGAGCTGCAGCCCAAACACGTTGAGCAAGCCTTGAAAAAGGCAATGATTGAATATACACAGTCCCCGGACCGGTCAAGGCGGCAAAAAAGAGTCCTTCCCCGCCAAAAAGTGTGTTTTTTATTCCCCCAACGAATTGGATGTCGTAATCTACCCCTTGAGTAAAACCGACCAAACAACCAGTATCAACTCGAAGCACTTCACCAGGCCCCAAGGTTTTCTGTGCCAGTGTTCCTCCTGCATGAATAAATGTCAATCCATCACCTTCCAATTTCTGCATGATAAATCCTTCTCCGCCAAACAATCCTCTTCCAAGCTTTTTTGAAAACTCAATACCTACTGAAACACCTTTGGCGGCACACAAAAAAGCATCCTTTTGACAAATAAATCGCCCTCCTACCTCACTCAAATCAATAGGAATGATTTTTCCTGGGTAAGGTGAAGCAAAACTCACTTTTCGTTTTCCTGTACCTTGATTCATGTACGCCGTCATAAACAAGCTTTCCCCGGTGAGCAAACGTTTTCCTGCAGAAAGCATTTTACCGAAAATTCCCTGATCAGGTTGAGCTCCATCGCCGAAAATGGTTTGCATTTCAATGTGTTGCTCCATCATCATTAAACTACCCGCCTCAGCGACCACCACTTCTTGTGGATCTAGCTCAACAGATACGTATTGCATTTCTTCTCCGAAAATTTGGTAATCTATTTCGTGTGCATTCATGATTTGCGTTTTAATGTCCATTCAAAATGAAACTCAGCTACGATAACTCCCCGATCATCTGTACCTACAGCTTTGGTCCACACCAACACTCCTTGACCAGTTTTTACAGTCTGCTCCATCGCTTCTTTGATCTGTGCACCGTCGGCACAGGAAAAGGTGATCACTCCTTTTGCTTTTTTGTGGAAAACAGCCTTGTTTTGAGCCACCAGCATAGAAACAGGCGTACCTGATTTGGACAGGTGGAACATGACTAAAGCCCCTGTGGCCAACTCAGCAGCCATACCTTGAACCGCCCAAAACATAGATCCAAATGGATTCTGGTTCACCCAGCGGTAGCGCACTCGAGTGTACGCTTGGTCTCCATCACACTGGGTTAATCGTACACCTGTCCACCAAGCAGCAGGTAACTTAAAAAATAAATAGCGGTTAAATAGTTGAGGATTCATGAGGTGAATATAGGCAGATTTGCCCATTCTCCAGATCCAAAGCGAATCGGAAACACTTAAAATTTGTTAAAATTTACTACTATGTATTGCATAATACCTTTTAAAAGATATATATTTGCATCAACAAGTAATATATAAATCATGAATATTGAAAACACCAAAGCCCAGATGCGGAAAGGCGTTCTTGAGTACTGTATTTTATCGGTGCTCAACAACAAAGACCTCTATGCCTCTGAGATCTTGGAGCACCTAAAGCAAGCCAAACTGTTGGTGGTTGAAGGAACCTTATACCCCCTGCTGACTCGGCTAAAAAACGCCGAATTACTGCAGTACCGATGGGAAGAATCCACTGGAGGACCACCGAGAAAGTACTACACCTTAACAGATCTAGGGAAAAAATTCCTAGCTGAACTAGACCAAACCTGGAATGAATTAAATCAAGCCGTGCAACAAGTCACGCAACAATAGCCATGAACAAAACCATCAACATCAATTTAGGCGGCCTTGTGTTTTATATCGACGAGGATGCTTACCAGCAGCTAAAAAACTATTTAGGGGCCATTGAGCGATCGCTGAGCAGCTCCGAGGGCAAGGAAGAAATCATCGCCGACATAGAATCGCGCATCGCTGAATTATTCAACGAAAAATTAAAAGATAACAAACAAGTCATCAATCAGCAAGACGTAACCGATATCATTCAAGTGATGGGAGAGCCTGAAGACTATCGAGTTGATGAGGAAGTGTTTGGTGAAGAAGATAAAAGACGCTCATCGTCGACAAACAGCAGAAAACTGTATCGGGATACCGACAACAAAATGCTTGCTGGGGTAAGCGCCGGACTTGGGCACTACTTAGGGATCAACAAAAACTGGGTGAGGCTTTTGTTCTTGATACTATCTGGAAGTGGTGGATTTGGACTCTTGCTGTATGCCATCCTGTGGATCGGTATGCCTGAGGCGGTTACCACAGCCCAAAAACTTGAAATGAAAGGTGAGCCCATCAATTTGGATACTATTGAGAAAAAAGTTCGAGAGGGCTATCAATCGGTAAAAAAAAATGTTGGTGAGGTAGATCTAGATCAAGTAGGCCACAAAATTAAAAAGGAGGGTAAATCTTTGGGAGACGCTTTAGCGACCTTCATCACTGAATTTTTTGGGGTGATCACCACCATTGTCAAGGGGTTTTTTCAAATCTTGGGCAAGTTGATTGGATTGTTTTTGATCGTTTTAGGAAGTGCGATGATCATTTCTTTATTGATTGTCTTCCTATTTATGGGGATGATCGACATTCATCTAGCGAGAGATTGGGGCTTTCTTTATCAAGGATTTTCTGACTTTCCTGACTGGCTAGTTCATCTGATGGTATTTATCGCAGTGGGTATTCCTTTCTTTTCTCTTCTGCTGGTTGGTTTACAAATGGTGTTTAGCCAGATGGGTAAACTACACACAGGGATAAAGATTGGCCTTTTTTCGCTTTGGCTAGTCAGCGTCATCGGTTTGATCGGCATGGGGGTAACCCAAGTAAATTCTGACGTTGTGGGTTCACAGCACTTAGAAGAAAAAAACATCCCTTGGAATGGGTTATCTGATACCATAACGCTCGACTTTAGGGGAAATAGTCAGTTTGATATGTTGTGGGAAGATGCGTACTGGCATGATCAACGCACATTGACTACCGGTTATGATCAAGAGGGAAATGAGCTGTTGGTCTCTAAAAAAATAAACCTAAGCCTCTCTCTATCCGATACAGACCAAATCAATGTTGCCGTGGCCAAAAAATCGCGTGGACTTAGGCATAAAAGCGCCTTAGATCGCGCCAAAGCGATTGACTATTCTTGGTCACTAGCACCAGGTTCTTTGATAC
>JALQVG010000082.1 GCA_023260435.1 Flavobacteriaceae bacterium
CTTTTTACTGACTTTGTTGGTGGCATTATTTTGCGGATTTAGTACCGCATGGGCCCAAACCAATGTTAAGGGATCAGTGGTCGACCAGGGCCAGATGCCTATTCCAGGAGCCAACATTATTGTCGTAGGCACCACAGAGGGAGCCGTTTCTGATTTTGACGGAAACTTTACCTTGACGACAACAAAAACCCTTCCCTTAACTTTGCGCATTACCAGTATAGGTTATGCCGAGTCTACGGTAGTTGTCTCTGGACAAGATCAATCCATCCGAGTAGTGCTCAGCGAGTCTAGCACTATGTTAGACGAAATTGTAATTTCTGCCTCTAGATCTCCTGAGCGTTTATTTGAATCGCCCGTATCTGTGGAACGCTTTGGTTTGAAAGAAATCAAAAACACTGCATCTGCAGACTTTTACGACGGGTTAGTCAACCTAAAAGGGGTGGATATCAATACCAACTCACTGACCTTTAAATCGATCAACACCAGAGGATTTGCCACTTTTGCCAACACCCGCTTTATGCAGTTGGTGGATGGGATGGACAACTCTTCACCCGCACTTAACTTTGTCTTAGGAAACTTGGTAGGGATGAGTGACTTAGATGTTCAAAGCATAGAAATTCTTCCTGGCGCATCATCAGCATTGTACGGAGCAAACGCCTTCAACGGAATTTTATTCATGACTTCTAAAAATCCTTTTGATTCAGAAGGGTCTAGTGCCTTGGTCCGCACAGGGGTTACCTCTCAAAAAGATGCCGGAACTAATCAGTTCTACGATATTGCTGTGCGTTATGCCAACAAGGTGTCTGATGAGTTTGCCTATAAGATCAACATCGCTGCGATGCGCGGTGAAGACTGGCACGCAGAGCGCACAGATGATCTAGCCAACCCGCTTTCAACCAGAGCCAACAACCCTGGATACAACGGTTTGAACGTGTACGGAGATGAGGTGGCCACTACCTTGAACTTTGATGCTTTGGCTGGTCTACCTTCTGGTACAGTGGGGAAAGCATTTGTTTCTCGTACTGGATACGCAGAGCAAGATTTAACGGATTATAACGCCAAAAGCGTCAAGTATGACCTAGCAATGCACTACCGTCCAAAAGGCACTGATCTGGAGTTCATTTTCAACACCAGAACAGGTAAGGGGTCAACCATTTACCAAGGAGCCAACCGCTACTACATCGACAACTTCACCATGTCACAGCACAAGTTCGAAGTGAAAAATGACAACTTCTTTTTGCGTGGATACATCACCAATGAAGATGCGGGAGATTCATACGACACTCGTTTTGCCGCGATCAATGTGAACCGCGCGTGGAAATCCGATACACAGTGGTTTACTGATTACGCTACTACGTTTATCGGAGCTCGATTGGGTGTAGGAACAGGTATTCAGTTTAACGAAACAGCGGCACACGCTTTGGCTAGAGCTAAAGCCGATCAGGGCCGTCCGCTTCCAGGTTCTCTAGGGTTTAACGAGACCTTTAATAGAATCATCCAAGATGGTAATCTATCCACAGGGGCAAGATTTATCGACCAGACCAAATTGAAGCATGTAGATGCCAACTATAACTTGAGCTACTTGACTGGAGATTTTGCGGACATTCAAGTAGGGGGATCTTTCAGAGAGTATCGATTGAACTCTCAGGGAACTATTTTTACGGATACAGATGGTCCAATTGCGTATAAAGAAATGGGTGTATACACTCAGATTCAGAAAAAAGCGATGGATGATCGCATGAAGTTTACTGCTTCTATGCGTTATGACAAAAACGAATTGTTTGACGGATTTGTATCTCCAAGAGGTTCAATTACCTACACCGCGGGCGAAAAAAGAAACCACAACATCCGCGGATCTTTCCAAACAGGATTTAGAAACCCAACCACTCAGGATTTATACATTGGATTAAATGCGGGAACAGCTTTATTGGCGGGTTCTTCTCCGGATAACTTAGACAGATACTCTATTCAAGTACCTGTTTCCGCTGCTGGAGCACCTTATGCAGGTGGATCTACAGTAACTTTGAACGGACGTGACGCTTATGAAAATGCGTTTACCTTATCCTCAGTACAAGCGGGTGCGCCCAAGGCTACTTTTGTTCCATTAGTTAAGCCTGAGCAAATCGCAGCTTTTGAATTGGGTTACCGCGGTCAGATCAAAAATGTTACTGTTGACATTAGCGGCTACTACAACGAATTCCAAGACTTTATCTCCAACCAAACTGTTCTGGTTCCCAAATACGGTCAAGCTGGCGACAACACACTTTCGCTACTTGCTTTGCAAAACGGAGACTTTCAGGCGTTCCAAACCTACACCAATAGTTCTGTGGACATTACTTCTCGAGGGGTAAATGCAGGTGTCGACGTGCGTTTGATGAAGAAATACGAGTTGGGCGTGAACTATACCTATGCTGATTTTGAGTTCGACCAAGCGGCTAATCCTGATTTCCGCGCTGGATTTAACACTCCTAAACACAAGGTGAAAGCGAGCTTTGGTGGAACTGAAGTCGTTAAAAACCTAGGGTTTTTCGTTAACTATCGCTGGTCTGACAGCTATGAGTGGCAAGCTACTTTTGCTGATGGAACAATTCCCTCATTCAGTGTAGTAGACGCTCAAGTAAATCTTAATGTACCTGCTTGGAAAGCCAATGTGAAGTTGGGAGCTTCCAACTTGTTGGCTGACGAATACTTCTCCGCGATTGGTACAGGTAATGTAGGTTCTCAATATTATGTGTCTTTGGTGTTTAACCAATAACACAAGTTATTGATAATAAGGGGTAACCCTTTGATGCGGGGCGCCAATAGGCGCCCCGCTCATTTTTTATTTAACCTGGATTTTGGTTTTCTATTTACCGATATATGGTTTATATTTGCAGCCTTAAAAACACCCAAATGTCTCAAGGAAAAGCTACTATTGCTCAGATTATCGGCCCAGTGGTCGACATCGCCTTTGAAAACGGCGCAAAACTTCCCAAAATCTATGACTCGATTGAGGTGAACAAAAAAGATGGAACCGTTTTGGTTCTTGAGGTTCAGTCACACATCGGCGAGAACACAGTGAGAACCATTTCTATGGATTCAACTGATGGTTTAAGTCGCGGTATGGAAGTAACTCCTACGGGAAGTGCTATCCAAGTACCTATCGGAGGTGATGTTTACGGACGTTTGTTCAATGTTATTGGAGATGCGATTGACGGTATCGGTAATCTGCCCAAGTCTGGTGAAAACGGCTTGCCTATTCACAGACCAGCCCCAAGATTTGAAGATCTATCTACTTCTACCGAAGTTCTGTTTACCGGTATTAAGGTAATTGACTTGATTGAGCCTTACGCAAAAGGAGGAAAAATCGGTTTATTCGGTGGAGCAGGTGTAGGAAAAACAGTATTGATTCAAGAATTGATCAACAACATCGCTAAAGGACACGGTGGACTTTCTGTGTTTGCCGGAGTAGGCGAGCGTACTCGTGAAGGAAATGACCTTTTGCGCGAGATGTTGGAGTCTGGAATTATCAAATACGGCGATGAGTTTATGCACTCCATGGAAGCCGGCGGATGGGACCTTTCTAAGGTAGACAAAGCGGCGCTTAAGGAGTCTAAAGCTACGTTTGTATTCGGACAGATGAACGAGCCTCCTGGGGCCCGCGCTCGTGTTGCATTAACAGGTTTAACAATTGCAGAGTATTTCCGTGATGGTGCCGGTGAGGGACAAGGAAAAGATGTATTGTTCTTCGTGGACAACATCTTTAGATTTACCCAAGCAGGTTCAGAGGTTTCTGCACTTTTAGGACGTATGCCTTCTGCAGTAGGTTACCAACCAACATTGGCCACTGAGATGGGTGCGATGCAAGAGCGTATTACTTCGACCAAGAGAGGCTCAATTACCTCTGTTCAAGCGGTTTATGTGCCTGCGGATGACTTGACGGATCCAGCACCAGCGACCACATTTGCCCACTTGGATGCTACTACGGTATTGTCTCGTAAGATTGCTGAGCTAGGTATTTATCCTGCGGTTGATCCATTGGATTCTACTTCAAGAATTTTGACTCCTGAAATCTTAGGTAAAGATCATTACGCATGTGCGCAGCGCGTGAAAGAGTTACTGCAGCGCTACAAGCAGCTGCAAGATATCATCGCTATTTTGGGTATGGAAGAGCTTTCAGAAGAAGATAAGTTGGCGGTGGGACGCGCTCGTCGTGTTCAGCGTTTCTTGTCTCAGCCATTCCACGTTGCGGAGCAGTTTACCGGAATCCCAGGAGTGTTGGTAGACATCAAAGACACCATCAAAGGATTTAACATGATCATGGACGGTGAGTTAGATCACCTTCCAGAATCAGCCTTCAACCTGAAAGGAACTATTGAAGAGGCTATTGCTGCTGGTGAGAAAATGTTGGCCGAATCTTAATTAGGATACATGCAATTAGATATTATTTCACCTGAAGCCACCCTGTTTTCTGGAGAAGTTACCTCGGTAACCGCCCCTGGAAAAGACGGTTCTTTTCAGATTTTAGAAAACCACGCGCCTATTGTATCTGTATTACAAGCGGGACAATTGCGCATCCAAGGTTTTGTTGGTGAGTTGCCTAAATCAGCGGCAGCTTTGTTCCAAAAAGCGGAAAAAGACACGTACGTACTGTCGGTATCTGGCGGTACGTTAGAGATGTCTCAAAACAAAATCGTTGTTTTAGCAGACGCTTAGTCTCTAGAATATACCTATAGAGCCGCCCAAATGGGCGGCTTTTTTTTTGTGGTCTTTCCCACTTATCTTTGGCCCATGTCCCATTCTTTGCCTCCAAAACTGAAACATCTACTGGCACAGCGCGCCCACAGTGGTTTGTTGCGCACACCTAAAGTGATGTCCGGCATCGATTTCATGTCCAACGACTATTTTGGTTGGGCCAAGCAGGTCGATACGGGAACAGGATTGGCCTTGGGCGGAAGTGGATCTCGATTGATTTCTGGGCATACAGTGGCTCTTGAAGCTTTGGAGCAAACGGCAGCTGCAGATTGGGGCGGAGATCAGGCATTGTTTTTCCCTTCAGGCTATACCGCCAATGTGGGGTTTTTTGCCTCAGTACCCCAACGAGGAGATGTTGTTTTGGCGGATGCTCATGTTCATGCGAGTATCGTTGATGGTCTTAGGTTGTCCATGGCCCATACCTTCAAGTTTGCACACAATGACCTCCACGATTTAAACGCCAAGGCAGTGCATGCTCGTGCCAAAATGCATCCTGACGGTGTGCTGTTTGTGGTCACTGAAGGTCTTTTTTCTATGGACGGGGATTCCGCTCCTTTATCCGCTATGGCTGATTGGTGTGCTGAGTTCGGCGCCTATTTAGCGGTGGATGAGGCCCACAGTACAGGAGTCTACGGGGAACGGGGTGGTGGTTTGGTGCAGGAATTGGGGTTAGAGGACAAGGTCTGGGCTCGTCTGCTGACCCTGGGCAAAGCGATGGGACGCCAGGGGGCATTTTGGTTGGTGGATGAGCAGCTGAAATCTTTTTTGCTGAATTACGCCCGTTCTTTGATCTACAGCACCGCTCCTAGTCCTGCTGAGGTAGCGCACATCACACAAACCTTAATTTGGGCCCAGGAGCGCGGGCCCCAGGCCCGCGCTCAACTATCCGAGCGCATTCATTTTTTTCGCCATACAGCACAAAAATTAGGTGTTTTAGATCGGCTTTGGCCTGCAGTAGGTCCTATTCAAGCCTGGAGGTGTCCCGATGAGCAGTCAGCGATCCAGTGGGCCGAAGACCTCCAAAGAGCAGGGTATGCCGTTAAAGCCATACTGCCACCCACAGTGCCACAGGGTGGCGCAAGACTGCGTTTATGTATTCATGCGGACCACACTGACAAGGATATTGTAGGTTTGTTGTCTGCATTAAAACAGTGTTTATGAATAAAAGCCCCCAACGGATTTTTGTCACAGGAATTTCGACTGAAGTCGGAAAAACAGTAGCCTCTGCCGTATTGGTCCGCGCCCTAAAAGCCGATTACTGGAAGCCGATACAGTGCGGAGATCTCCACGATTTGGAATTTGAAAAAGTATTGGCGTGGGCTGATTGTGCCGAGTCTATGGCGCACCCGAGTAGATACTTGCTCGAACACCCCATGAGCCCTCATGCGGCAGCACAAAGGTCTGGGCTGAATTTAGCACTAAGTGATTTTGTACGCCCTCATCCAGCCAAGACACTGGTAATCGAAGGTGCTGGAGGAGTTTTGGTGCCCTTAAACGATACAGATACCGTAGTTGATTTGATTCATCCCGGTGATCGAGTAGTGGTGGTGTCTAAACATTATTTAGGCAGTATTAACCACAGCCTACTCACCGCTGAAGTGCTTAAGGCTAGAGGTATTCAAGGATTTTGGGTGTTTAATGGAGATCCTAACCCAGAAACCGAATCCGTGATACTGTCCAAGACGGGTTGGCCATTTTTAGGTAGGTTATTGCCAGAGCCTTTGATTGACGCCGCTTGTATAGCGCGATACGCTCAAGATTGGGGGATTCGCTGGGCCCAAATCACTGCCGACCCAACTGTCTCAGACACTAAATAGTGTTCTTGCAGAGCTTGGTCTAACTGACTTTGTAGCTGTGGATAATCCTGGCCAAAAAGTGGCTTGGGTCCAGTGACTATGTATTGAGGACTCAGTGTATCCAACAAATAACTCAGTTCCTCGGCGCTCGTTTTTCTGGGGTTGAAGTAGGGGAATAGTCCTTCTCTGGCGATATTACTCGGATGGGTGCTTGCTGCAGATAGGGGTTTTCCTCCCATGACCCAGCTTCCGATGTGGTATTCCAGCCAAAGTATACTTTGCGGTTCTACACCTTGGTTTTGCAAAGTGCGGGCCACATCGAACCCCTCGCCCTGGGTGGCATATCCCGTCTGCATCAAGGTTTCTCCCCAACGATAGGATTCCAAGTAGGATTCCACCGGCAAGAGCAACATCCCCCACGCAGTGATCAGTCGGGCTCTGTTCCCCATCGGCTTTAGCGACCAACCGCTAAAAGACCAAGCCATAGCGCACAGCCAGATCGGATAGACCAGCAGCAAATAATGCCCATTGAGCTTGCCTACAGACCAAATGCTGTAGGAAACACCGGCCAACGCCCCCCAAATCATCCAAAATGAGGGTTTGATAGCTTTATGTGAAGGTTTTAACAGCCATAGAATTAGAGGAATCAGCAACCACAGCACGATGGCCATCAGACCGGGGGTCTGCATTTTTTGCAGTTGGGTGTAGGCCCATGAGGCCAATACCGCCGAGGACCACAACAGCTCCAAGTGGTCCCGGTAAAGCCAAATGAATACGACTACAGGTACCGTTCCCCCCAAAGCTAATTGAATGATTTGGCGTGTGTTTCTAAAGGAAATCATCCAGGGCACAATCAATCCCAAAACCGCATAAGCCATATTGAGTTTGGTAGCTACCGACAAACTGAGCATGATTCCTGCGCACCAAATCAACGCTGTTTTGTGTTGGGTAGACCTCAGGGTGCTTTGGATCAATGCCCAAACTCCAGGCATCCAGAAAAACAGCGCAATGTGCTCGGACATTACGCCTTGAACGCTTCCGAATAAGCTGAGCAGGGCCACCGTCAATGCTCCAAGCGCTTGGGCCGTGGTTTCTCTGGAGTGTATTCGAATCAGTCGATAGGTGCTGTAGCCTACAGCGGCGACTAGTGCGGCGCCGATCAGTCGAATCAACCAGAGGTGTTGGCCAAAAAGCCCGACCACCCCGGCAAAGTAGGCAAAGGTCATCGGTGGCTTTAGGTCCCAAAGTTCTGTGTAGGGCAGATGCCCTTCAGCCCAGGAGGTACCCATATGCACAAAAGTGCTTTCGTCTTTGTCGATGTAGTCCCGCCCAAAAAATGGCCCGCGAATCCATATGCTCCAGGTCAATAGTGCCAAAAACACCAACAGGGGATGCGCCATTTTCCATCCAGAAAACGGGGCCCACCGGGCGGTTTGGGTACTGGATTTAGCGCGGTAGTTTATGGGCGAGCGCATAGGCGGTTTGGTGGGTTTTTACGTTCTTTGCAAGATAGAAAAATCCTTGAATCCAGAAGCATTGGCCCCATCACTTGCCCAAAGAGACCGCGCCCATTTATGGCACCCTTTAACCCAACACAAAACCAGTCCATTGATGACTGCTTTGGTGCGCAGCGAAGGGATTTATCTCTTCGACGAGGAAGGCAATCGGTATATGGACGGGATTTCTTCCTGGTATACCACTGTTTACGGCCACAGACACCCCCACATTGTGGATGCGATGAAACACCAGCTCGACCAGCTTGATCAAGTGGTGTTTAGCGGATTTACCCACGAACCCGCGGTATTGCTTTCTGAAAAATTGGCCGCACTGCTGCCCGTGGGCCAACAAAAGCTCTTTTTTTCAGATAATGGATCCACCGCGGTCGAGATTGGGATCAAGATGGCTCTGCAATATTTTCATAACCAAGGGCAACCAAAAACGGTTTTGATGGCTTTGAACGACGGGTTCCACGGAGATACTTTTGGCGCGATGTCTGTTTCAGGACTCAGCGTGTACAACGGCCCTTTTGAAGCTCATCTGATGCAGGTAGAGCGCATTGAGGTTCCCAGACAGGACAATATTCAGGGACTGATCGATCATTTAGAAGCGCGTTTAAGCGACCGCCCCGATGTAGCGGGGTTTATTTACGAGCCTTTAGTCCAAGGGGCAGCGGCTATGCAGATGCATGAGGCGGAGCATTTGGACCAGATTTTAGCTGTATTGCGCAAACACGGGGTTTTGTTGATCGCCGATGAGGTGATGACTGGATTTGGCAAAACGGGTACCCTTTGGGCCAGCGACCAACTTCAGGTGAAACCAGATATCATGTGTCTTTCCAAAGCCTTGACGGCGGGCGCCTTGCCTATGGCGGTTACCACGTGCACCCAGCAGATCTACGATGCTTTTTACAGCGACCACACCGCCCATGGATTGTTTCACGGGCATACCTATACCGCTCACCCATTGGCCTGCGCGGCGGCCACGGCTGCTTTGGATTTGGCGGTTGACCCAGAGGTAGTTCAGCGCAGAAAAAATATTGAAGTCATGCAGGCGGCCTACGCAACCAAAAGGGCGGGCCACCCGCAGGTGGCCCGCATCCGGGCCAAAGGGGTGATTATGGCCTTAGATTTAGCGGTGGAAATCCCCAGATATGGAAGCTTTCGCGACACCATGTACCGCTGGTTTATGGATCGGGGATTGAGCATCCGACCATTAGGCGCTACCTTATACTTGATGCCACCTTTTATCACCACCGCGGAAGAACTCCAACAAATGCACGATTTGTTTGATCAGTTTTTGGATGAAATTCCCCAGTTAATGTGATGGAAAAACAGCCTCACCCAACGATATCGATACGTTCTTGGTCTACTTTGTCCGCCTTGGGAGGAAGTGACGAGTCTGTATTGGCCTCCTATCAATCAGTTGAGTCTTCGTTGACCCCTTGGTCTGTACCTCATCTAGAACAGTTGGTCGAGACCTGGGCAGGTCGACTGAGTAAGGATGCCCAACAGCAATGCTCAGATCTAATAGCTACCCACCCGCAGTATGTGGGGTTAGATCCTTCGGTCCTGTATGCGTTAATCACCGCGCGCTCGGCATTTAAGCAAGCGGGTTGGGACAGTAAGTCTCCAGTGGGGATCAACATAGGTTCATCCCGAGGAGCTACTCAATTGTGGGAGTCTGCCCATGCGGCTCACCTAAAAAACCGACGAATTCCCTCATTGACCTCTCCGCTGACTACTTTGGGCAACCTCTCCACTTGGGTGGCCCAAGACCTAGGTGTTGAAGGTCCGGAGTTTTCCCATTCGATCACCTGTTCTACCTCATTGCATTCGCTGCTTAACGCAGTGGCCTGGATGAGGGCAGGTATGGTTGAGCGATTTTTAGTCGGCGGTACTGAGGCCGCTTTGACCCCCTTTACTTGGGCTCAAATGAAAGCGCTTAAGCTCGTTTCTTCCCTAAACGAACCCTTTCCGTGTCGCGCTTTAGATCCCCTCAAAAAGGCCAATACCATGGTCTTGGGCGAGGGGGCAGGAGCCCTTTGTCTGGAGGTTGGTGTTCGACCAGGAGCCCAAGCGGTTATTTTAGGGGTCGGTTATGCGACCGAGTCATTGGCCCATGCCATTTCTATTTCTGATCAGGCGGATTGTTTTGTCCGTTCGATGCACATGGCCTTGGGGGTTCATGACCCCGGTCAAATAGATGCCGTAGTCATGCATGCTCCCGGAACAGTCAAAGGAGATCGATCTGAAAATGCTGCTCTAGACGCAGTGTTTGGCTCCCGTGATTCCTTGTCTGCACCTTGGCGCACTTCCCAAAAGTGGCGTACCGGACACACCTTTGGCGCTTCAGGCGCCTTGGGCTTGGAATGTGCCCTGCTCATGTTAAAACACCAGCACTTGGCAGGAATCCCTTATTTAGGTCAATCTGTTTGGAGGCCCGCCCCCGTCAAAAAGGTCCTGGTCAATGCGGTTGGTTTTGGGGGAAATGCGGTGTCCGTATTGTTGGGCCTTCCAGAGTAATCAACCGACCTCTGTGAAGAAATATCACTTTTTTGCCGCATTATGGCCCGGGGATTTTGCCCCATAACCCGTACATTTACCCACCAAATAGCTCGATATGCAACAGTCTTGGACGAAAGAAGCCATTCTTGAATTATACCACACTCCGTTGATGGATTTGATGTACCGTGCAGCTTCCGTGCACAGAACCCACCACGATCCCAATACCGTACAGGTCTCCACCTTGTTGTCAATAAAAACAGGGGGGTGCCCGGAGGATTGTGGCTATTGCCCACAAGCAGCCCGATACCACACGGATTTAGAAGGCAATGAGCTGATGAGTGTATCTCAAGTGAAAGCACAAGCGTTACGCGCAAAAGCATCCGGCAGTTCACGAGTTTGTATGGGAGCGGCCTGGCGAAATGTCAAAGACGGTCCAGAATTTGACAATGTGTTGGAGATGGTGCGCACGATCAATAAGTTGGATATGGAGGTGTGCTGCACTTTGGGGATGATCACTGAAAACCAAGCAAAACGCCTTGCTGAAGCTGGTTTATACGCCTACAACCACAATTTGGATACCTCAGAGGATTATTACAAGGACGTGATTTCCACCCGGGCCTTTCAAGACCGCTTGGACACCATAGAAAATGTGCGCAAGACCAATGTAACGGTGTGTAGTGGCGGTATCATTGGCATGGGAGAGTCGGTGGAGGACCGCGCTGGTATGCTCGTGGCATTGTCGTCACTGAGCCCTCAGCCTGAGTCAGTGCCTATCAATGCTTTAGTACCTGTAGAAGGCACGCCTTTGGAGGACCAGCCGATCATTCCGATTTGGGATATGATTCGCATGATTGCTACCACCCGAATTGTGATGCCTCATACTCAAGTACGTCTCTCTGCAGGACGCACCCAAATGAGTCAAGAGGGTCAGGCCATGTGCTTTTTTGCGGGAGCCAACTCGATATTTGCCGGGGATAAATTGTTGACCACACCTAATCCAGATATCGAGCAAGACAAGGCCTTATTCGATTTGTTGGGATTAGTTCCACAAAAGCCATTTGTGAAACACAGTCAGCCGTTGACCGTTGAAGCGGCCGATAGCGCTTGGACGGCACTGGGCGAGAAACCGAAATGGACGCGCCCTGGGCACGAGATTGAACGCAATAAGGCCAAGGAGCGCAAAGCGCCATAAATCGATTTATTTGAGCTGGTTGATCCAGTCATAGATCCATTCAGATTCCCAACCTCGGTAGAGCAAGTAATCGGCGATCTTCTTTTTGCTGGCGGCAGTTTTCCCGCCTTGTGTGGTCTCGGTAATGCGCCTAGCTAGCGCTTCAAACGATCCTCGATAGTCCACTTCGTTGAGCTCGCTCATCCCCGCCTTAATGGCAAAAGCGGAGAGTTGCTTTTGTTTGAGCCCTTGGATCAGTCGTTTTTTCCCCCAGTGTTTTTGGTTGAATTTTCCGCGCACATAAGCCCGGGCAAATCGCTCTTCATTCAAAAAATCTTCTTGAATTAAATGATCGACCACTGCATCAATCGCCTCGGGAATCATGCGCATGCCCCTGAGTTTCTCCACTACCTCGCTGTGGGCCCTTTCCTGGTACGCGCAATAGTTTTCCAGCGCCCGCTTGGCTTCAGTTAGGGTATAGGCCTTGGTTTTTTGGGGGTATGGTTCTTTTTTGATCACGCCCGAATATAGGTTAAAACCGGGCAAAAAAAAAGCGGGGCGCACATCGTGCGCCCCGCTTGGGTCAACAGAGCAATAGCTCAGTTTAGTAAATGGTTTTTCCCTCTGGATTTTTAAATCGGTATTCTAAATACCGGTAAGCATCTCTGGGTTCAATGCGAACCCAACGCTTGTGTTCCAGCCACCACCTCATTCTGATGGAGGGTAAACCTATAGTGAGGTATGCAGCGATAAAAGGATGCAAGTGCAAAACCACTTTATCTTTGGTGCCGCTTTGGAGCAATCGCTCCAGGTCGCCTGTAATTTTGTCGATCAAAACTATAGGAGCTTCTACTTCCTTTCCAGTAATGGTAGGGGCTGGCTCACTGGTTTTGATGTTCATTTCAGGGCGTACCCGTTGTCTGGTGATTTGGACCAATCCGAATTTGCTCGGAGGCAAAATTTTATGTTTTGCTCGGTCTTCACTCATTTCTTCTTTCAGGTGTTCATACAGTTGTCTGCGGTGGTCTGGATCAGCCATGTCGATAAAGTCGACTACGATGATTCCGCCCATATCCCTCAGCCTAAGCTGGCGGGCCACTTCTGATGCAGAAGCGAGGTTCACTTGAAGCGCAGTGTCTTCTTGTGTTTTGGCTTTGTTAGACCTGTTGCCTGAATTGACATCGATCACGTGTAGTGCCTCGGTGTGTTCAATGACCAAATAAGCTCCTTTTTTCATGGTCGCTGTGCGGCCAAAGGAGGTTTTGATCTGGCGCTCTATCCCAAATTTTTCAAAAATGGGTGAGGGATCTGTATGCAGCTGAACAATTGATTCTTTTTCGGGTGCAATTTCTTGCACGTATTCTTTGATTTCTGAGTACATGGTTTCATCATTCACGTGGATTCCCGTGAAGCTGTCGTTAAAGAGGTCTCTTAAAATAGAGGCAGCTCTGTTGAGTTCCACAAGTACCTTGGAAGGATGGGGTGCCTTGTACAATTTTTTGCACATACCTGTCCACTTTTGGAGCAGGTTCTGTAAATCTTTATCTAATTCTGCGACTTTAGTGCCTTCTGCTACCGTTCTGATGATCACCCCAAATCCTTTGGGTTTGATACTTTTTACCAGTTTGGTCAGTCTGTCACGCTCTTCTTTGGATTCAATTTTCTGTGAAACTGAAACTCGATTAGAGAAGGGAACCATAACCAAATAACGTCCCGCGATGGAGATTTCGGAGCTGATCCGAGGTCCTTTGGTGGAGATGGGTTCTTTGACAATTTGAACCAATATGGATTGATTGGCTTTAAGGGCATCGTTGATGCTTCCTTCTTTTTCAATATCCGGTTCAAGGGGGAATTTTTTTAACAGGTAATCACGACTCTTTCCGGTGCTCACTTCTTTGACGAATTTGAGCATGGTGGACAATTGCGGTCCTAGATCTTGATAGTGTAGAAAGGCGTCTTTCTCATAACCGACATTGACGAATGCGGCGTTGAGTCCTGTAATGGGTTTGCGCACTTTTGCGATAAAAATATCGCCGACAGCAAAGTTATCGCTCTCTTTTTCCGTGTGCAGCTCTACGAGTCTTCCCTCTTTAAGCAGTGCAAAGTCAACAGTTTCAGAATTAGATCGAATGACTAATTCTTTTGTTGCCATAATACTATATTATTTCGTTGAAATAGATCAATAATTGTGTTGAAGCGGAATAGATCCGCCAAAATTCTCTGGGGAATTTTTATGTCAAAGAACGCTTGAGAAACACGTAAATAACGTGCAAAAAATGAAAAAGTAGTGATTACACTACTTTTTCTTATGGCGGTTAGCTCTCCGGCGCTTCTTGCGCTTGTGTGTAGCTACCTTATGTCTCTTTCTCTTCTTACCACTAGGCATAGATGCTCGTTTTTTGGGTTAATATTATTTTACTTTCACGTTATTTTTTACGCCTTCAACAAACACTTTTGCAGGTTTGAAAGAGGGAATATTGTGTGCTGGGATTTTGATGGTGGTGTTTTTGGAGATGTTTCTTCCGGTTTTTTCCGCTCTAGTTTTGATGATAAAACTTCCAAAACCTCTTAAAAACACATCTTCACCTGCTTCCAAAGACAATTTTACTTCTTCCATAAAGGCTTCTACGGTTGCTTGTACATCGCCTTTCTCAATACCTAGTTTCTCTGAAATTTTAGTAACAATATCTGCCTTTGTCATGGAGTTAAATTTTATATGTATTCTGTCTTTTTTAGGGTTGCAAATATACAATTTTAAATCATAATTAAAGATAAGCATGCGATAATTTATCGTTGAATCCATTACTTTTGAGCGTATTAGCCTATGGATTTTTCAAAACAACTGCTCAATTGGTATCATGTCCACCAAAGGGAACTTCCCTGGCGGCAGAACAAAGATCCTTATCGCGTGTGGCTTTCCGAGGTGATGTTGCAACAGACCAGGGTGGCTCAAGCGATTGATTATTTTGAGTCATTTACCCGAGCGTTTCCAACAGTAGCGGATTTAGCACATGCCTCCGAGGAGGCTGTGCTCAAACTCTGGCAAGGATTGGGGTACTACTCCAGAGCTAGAAACATGCACGCTACGGCAAAACAGGTTACGGATGAATTTAACGGTGTTTTCCCGCAGTCTACCGAGGAGTTGATGAAACTCAAAGGTATTGGCCCGTATACGGCTCGGGCAGTTTCCTCCATTTGCTTTAACGCTCCCGTGGCGGTGGTTGATGGAAATGTATACCGTGTTTTGGCCCGGTATACCGGAGGGGATTTGCCGATAAATTCTACCCAGGGCATTCGGCATTTTGCCGAGCTGGCTCAGCGTTTTCTGATCCAAACAGATCCGGGGGCTTACAACCAAGCCATTATGGAATTTGGAGCGACGGTCTGTACTCCTAAAAATACCCTGTGTGCTCAATGTCCTGTGCAAACAGGCTGTGTTGCCTATGCGACAGGGACGGTTGCTGAATTACCCAAAAAATCACCAAAAAAACCACCACAGCCTCTGTGGATTCATTACCTAATCCCTGTTGATCCAATGGGAAACACCCTTTTGACTCAAAGAAAAGGATTGGGGATTTGGGAGGGGTTATACACTTTTTTTGCGATCGAACAACAGAGCGCCGGGATGGATCAAAATAGAATTGAGGCGGAAGTGCCATTGATTTGGCCCGGCCAAACAGGAGCCATATCCTTGATAAATACGGAGCCTGTAGTACACCGTCTATCGCACCGGTTGATTCGCGCTCATTTTTGGCGGGAGCGGTGATCTGGCCAGACGTAAAATTCTGCCGGGCCTGTTTCGGCGTTTTGTATCAGGTCAAATGCCGCCAAATGCCCAGATTATAGGTGCGGCCCGATCGGAATTTGATCAAGAACAATATCGCGCGCTTATCAAAGAAGCGGTTTGTGTTTTTGGAAATATTGACGAAACGCACCCTGAACTCACGGCATTTCTTAATAGACTGTCCTATGTGCAAATTGATGCTCGTGGAGAGGGCGGATGGACAGAATTGCGCGATAGAATGCGCCCCGACATCGTTCGCGCGTTTTATTTTTCTGTTGGCCCAAGTCTTTTTGGGGATATTGCGGAACGATTGCGCATGCATGGGATTGCCCAAGATGACAGCCGCATCGTTGTGGAAAAACCCTTTGGGCACGACCTTGCCAGTGCAAGGGCGTTGAACTCTACGCTTGCTGCACATTTTAGTGAAGAACAGATTTATCGGATTGACCATTATCTTGGCAAAGAAACGGTACAAAACCTGATGGCAGTGCGTTTTGCCAACATGCTCTTCGAGCCTTTGTGGAATTCACAATATATAGATCATATCCAAATCACTGTTGCCGAAAAAGTCGGTGTCCAAGGACGTGGCGAATATTACGACAAATCGGGAGCCATGAGAGAGATGGTACAAAACCATCTTATGCAGCTTTTGTGTTTGATTGCCATGGAACCGCCC
>JALQVG010000105.1 GCA_023260435.1 Flavobacteriaceae bacterium
GGCGATGTTGGTGCCGCTGGAGGCAAATCCTCCTTCTCCAGGTCCTGCGTTAGGCATAGATGCTCCAGGTACTTCTAACCAGTTTTGTCCACCATCCGCAGTGATTAAAATATACGGTTTGCCGGATACAGAGTCTCCATAAGCGATACCCTGGGAGGCATCCCAAAAAGCCAACGCATCCAAAAAGCCTGTTTCGTGGGGCATTCGGTATACCTCCAGCCAAGTATTTTGGGAAATATCCAGTCGGTAAATCCTAGATTCAGCGCCGGTCCCTGAACTTAGTACCGCGGCTTGTGTCGCATTAAATCCGTGAATGTCCCGAAACTGTAGCTTTGGTTCTTTGTCCCAGGTGACTTTGTTCCAGAGTTGGCCCCCATCGGAAGTGAAAATCACGGTTCCACCGGTACCACTGGCCCAGGCTGTTTTTTCGTCTAGGATGTGAAGCCCGATTAACAGTTGGTCTGTCGGGCTGTTTTGAACTGTTACCTCGCGTATTTGACCCTGTACAGTCAGGCAGGTAAACCAACATACAAGTAGCGTCAGGGTATTCTTCATAGTGGAAGTAATTAAGTATTAAACACTCAGTCCTTGGGCGATGCATTGTGCATGCCCTAGCAGGCTCTTGGCGCGATCTAAATTTTGTGTGGGGTATTGAACTTGGTAATAGAGATCACCTAGTAGGTAGTCAGTCAATGCCCTTAGGGCGTGAATGGAGGGCATGTACACAGACCCAGGATAGAGACTTTGGGTTTCTTCAGGGGTGATGATTCCCTCCATGGTCGTCAAGTATCCTTGGAAAAATCTTTGGGCGTGCTGTTCCAAAAAGCTAGCGGGATTAATGTCTCCCTCTTTGGTGTTAACCGCCAGAGTCCTCAAACAATCCCCTACATCCATAAACAGAGATCCAGGCATTAAGGTGTCCAGGTCAATCACCACCAGACCTTTTTGGTTTTGGCGATCAAAGAGCATGTTGCTCAATTTTGCATCGTGATGAATTACCCTGTTCTGGGGCAAATCCTCCAGATAAGAAACCCTGGTTATGATCGTTTTTAATTGATCCACCGCAGATTCCGCTTCTTTTTTTCGCAGAGCCGACGCCTGAGCCCACGCTGTGTCAAATTGACTTAACCGCAGGGACATCGATTGAAACCCCGGCAAGGTAACGTGAAATTTAGATGGGGTCAGCGAAGATAGTTGCGTGTGGAATTCACCCAACAACACTCCGGCAGCATGAGCGATGACCGCATCAGGTGCCAGTGAATAGCAAACGCTGTTTTCCATGTATTGGGTAGCGCGCCAGGTACCGTGTTGGGGGTGATTTAAGTAGGGATCACCGCTGGTGGTTGGGATCAGTAGCGCAGTGGGTTGAAGCACTTGTTGGGCTAGCTGGATATTGGCCATTAGTTGATCTACACGCGTAAAAACCTCGGTATTGATCCATTGAAGAATCGCATGAGGCTGGTGGCCCATTAGCACCAGAAAAGTACGGTTGATGTACCCTTGAACGATGGGGGAAAAAGTGACCAGATCAGACTCCCAGCCAAAAGCTGAGCACACCGCACTGGGTATGTTCGGGTTTACCCCACCCATAGCGTTTCTGGGTAAAGACCTTCGCGGTGGTATTGGGCCAATCGATTTTGAGCATCTTGCTTGTCCTCTGCATAAGTAACGCCAAACCAGGGACTATTGGTCTGCAGGGCAGCTACATCGATTTTTTCTGTTTCCAACAGGTGAGCGATCATTTTGGGGATATACACCTCTGAAGTCAGGTAGGCCTCATCAGTAAAAAAACCCCTGATTTGTTCTTCGATCACGGCAAATATCATCGGCCTGCAGATCCAAAAGTTCATGGAAACAGGGGTGTCTAAGCTGAATTCATGCCCTGTAGGTTCATCGAACACCTTTTGATCAACCGCTTGTAAACTGAGGTGTTCCTCCACAGACACCAGTTGACCATTTTCGACACTGCAGATACCTCTGGAAACACTGCCGTAGGTGGATAAAGTGCCGCCCAGTGCATAGGCAACAATGGCAAATGCATTTTCTCTATCCTGTCCACGCATGAAGTCTGCCGCCGCACGGAACGCTTCTCGTCCGTAAAAATCGTCTGCATTGATCACCACAAAGGGACCATTGATCACGTGCCTAGCTGCCCAGACAGCATGTGCCGTACCCCATGGTTTTTTACGCTCTGTGGGTGCTGCAATACCTTCAGGTAAATCTGTGAGTTCTTGGGCCACTACATCTAATGTGACATCCTGGGGAAGTCGAGTAGCAAAATGCTGGGCCGTATCGGCTTGATTTTCTTTTTTGGTAACGATGACAATGTGTTTGATGCCTGATTCGATGGCGTCATACATGCTGTATTCCATAATAAAAGCACCGCTGGGGCCGAGTCCGTCAAACTGTTTGAGCGCTCCGTAGCGACTGCCATTTCCAGCAGCCATAATCAGTAGGGTCATTGTACATCTTTTGGTGGCGCAAAGATACATTTCTGTTTTAAATCAGGTGGTTATTGATGGAAAATCCTCGGTAATTAACTAAGTTTAGGGGAACAAATCAAACTTTATGGCACACCGCAGAACCTTTCTCAAACAAACAGCAGCCCTCAGTGCAGCTACGTACTTATCCACTACGCCCCTTTGGGCCGCCAAGGCAAATAGCGCCAACGACAAGCTACAAGTTGCCCTGATTGGCGTGGGTCTACGGGGTACCAACCACTTGGAGAATTTGCTGCTGCGCAGCGATGTTGCGGTAACGGCTATTTGCGATATCGATGCATCGCGCATCCAGATCGCCTTAAAATTGATCGAGGACGCCAAACAGAAAAAGCCGGCTGTTTACGGGGCTGACGAAAAAGACTATATAAACTTATTGGCCAGAAAGGATGTCGATGCAGTGATTATTGCGACTCCCTGGCTGTGGCATACCCGCATGGCGGTAGATGCTATGGAAGCTGGAAAATACGCCGGTGTTGAAGTCTCTGCAGCCAACACCCTGGAGGAGTGTTGGGATTTGGTCAACACCCATGAACGCACAGGCGCCCACGTCATGCTGTTGGAAAACGTCAACTACCGCCGAGATGTCATGGCGGTCCTCAACATGGTCAAGCAGCAGGTTTTCGGCGAGTTGGTTCACTTTCGATGCGGTTACCAACACGATTTGCGTGAAGTAAAGTTCAACGACGGAAAACAACCCTATGGAGGAGGAGTGGAATTTGGTGAGAAAGCCATTTCAGAAGCCCGTTGGCGGACCCAACATTCGGTTAAACGAAATGCAGATGTATACCCCACCCATGGCTTGGGGCCCATCGCCGCAATGGCGGATATCAACCGAGGCAATCGATTCGTCTCGCTCACTTCTCACGCCACAAAAGCGATTGGGTTACATCAATACAGTGTGGACAAAGGTGGCGCTGACCATCCCAACGCTCAAGTGAGATTCAAGCAAGGGGATGTAAGTACCACCACCATTGACACCGCTATGGGGGAAACCATCATCATCACCCACGACTGCAAT
>JALQVG010000038.1 GCA_023260435.1 Flavobacteriaceae bacterium
TGACATCGTTCGCATGAAGGCTTTGACCTGGCGCGGAGAGACTGAAATGGGTAAGGCCTACGAAGTCGAGGACATCCCTGCAGAACTTCAGGAGAAGGCAAACCACTACCGCACACTTCTACTAGAGACCGTCGCAGAAACCGACGATATTAAGGTTTCAAAGTAAGGACTTTTAACCAGTGGGGTATGTTGGTTTACCGCAGTTGAATAGGCTGTTTTATACTGTTCATGGACGCTGAAATCAATCACTTCTAGTGCCTGATCGATGTGAAGCTCTCGTTTTGTGCCCGTAGCTGGGTCCACACGATCATAGTCATAAATACGGTACGTGATGTCGGATGTTTGTTGAATTTCCGCCAAAAGAACACCTGCTCCTATGGCGTGTACTCTACCTGTAGGAATATAAAACGTATCTCCCTCTGCCACTGTTTCACTGTGCATCACCTCGAGCACTTGATTGGTGTTGATTCGATTTTCAAACTCATCAGGGGTCAATAACTGATCAAATCCAACCAATAAAGATGCATCAGGGTCCGCTTGCATCACATACCACATCTCGTTTTTACCGAAGGATTGATGTGTAGCTTTGGCCACTTCATCTGATGGGTGTACCTGGATCGACAAAGGCGTCCGAGCATCAATAAATTTTATCAACAAGGGAAACTCCCCACCAAACCGGTCAATGACAGATTGCCCCATTAAATCCGCTCCAAACTCAGCAATCAACTGGCGCAATGAGGTTCCTTGAAGAGGTCCTTCAGTGACAAAGGTTTCATCTCCAGGTACATCTGAAATTTCCCAAGATTCTCCAATTGAATCACCTGTGCACTGCTTAGACAAATGCTGGCGGAGTTTTTCACCACCCCACATACGGTATTTAAAAATTGGCGCAAAACGCAGAGGATATAAACTCATGCATCAAATATACCAAAACTGCCTTGGAAATTCACTGGACTAATCCAAGACAATAGTAGTTTCAATGACTTGATTTTTCTCGTCTATCACTACTTTGGTGATCTTTCCTTTTTCCATATATCCATGTACCGCAAGTGCCGTCGCATCCATATCTACTTTGATGTACTTAGTTTTAACCCGGCGCAAAGATCCCGTCAAGGCATCAATTCCCCAGCCTACTAGGGAGACTCCATTGATAATCGCTACGAGATTAAACCGCGAATCAACGACGACTACTTTATCTTTGTAGTCCCTCAGGCGAAAGTCCAAACGATCATCTGCCTTCAACTTAATTAGCGTAGGGGTAATTCCACGTTCCATACCATTGACATAAACCACGGCCCCTGATGGGTTGCTTTCCAATAATACCTTTCGAGAAGATCCGGTTAAAATGGTTGCACAGCTGGTCAGTAATAACAAAAAAGACAATGAAGATACCATCAGTTTTTTCATAGGTTTTGGATTAATTGATTACCTGACAAGGATACCCAAAACACTCATTTGTTACTTGATTTTTCGTTGATGCAACCTATTTTCCGTTTATCGACAAAAAAGGACCGCTTGGTAGATTTGCACAATTAAGCACTAGCACTTACCTTTCCAACAAATAATGTACATGAATCCAAGAATTGCGCTTATTTCAGGCTTGTTTATAGCTTTTTTTTCCTCCTGCTCTTCAGGCGGAGGTGAAGACACTCCAACACCACCACCCGCGCCAGTGATCGAAGCTCCAGGCAAGTCCGCCCTCACAGCCCCTGCCAACAACGCTCCCTGCCAGGACGTGAACACAGCGGGTCAGGTGACCTTCCAGTGGAGTGCAGCGACCAATGCAGAGACGTATGACTTAAAGATCACCAACCTCAACACCAATGCCTCGAGCTCCCAAACAGACATCACCGGGACTTCTAAGTCAGTAACCTTAAACAGAGGAATCCCTTACTCCTGGCAAGTAACCGCCAAGAACAAGGGAACCACCACCACAGCGAGTGATACCTGGAGGTTCTATCTAGCTGGTGATGGAGTGGTGAACTACGCACCCTTTCCTGCCTCCCCCTTAAGCCCTACACCTGGAGCTACCGTAACACCCACAGAGGGTAAGGTGACGATCAGCTGGGAGAGCGGAGATGCAGATGGAGATGCGCTGACCTATACGTTGTACGCAGATGCGGTAGACGGAGCCCAAAGCCCGGTGGCGAGTAATGTAACCGCCACCTCATTTGCTCTAAGCGTGCAGGCGGGCACGGTGTACTACTGGCGCGTGGTGGCCAACGACGGAAAAAACACAGCCACCAGTATTTTGTACACGTTTAAGACGGCGGGATAAGGAACACCTCGCCATTAATCCTTTTAAATACCTAATTCAAACAAATCTATTCCTGGCAGGCCCTTAGGTACTCAGTCCAGTTTTGGGTAGGGGTTTCGTTGGGGAAGTAATAACATTTTTTAGTTCCATCACCGAACGTTACGTGTTTCCAGAACCCTGTAGGTACGTGGGCTCCTGTAGGCAGGACCAAGTGACCGGGTTCGAAAACAGGTTCGTCTTTTACCGTGATTTGTGCGCCTTGATCTGCCCATTCGCGAACGGCTGCTTCAAGTTCTGCCCATTCGCCTCTGTTGAGGTCATCGAGTTGTAAGGCACAGTTGAGGTAGGAAAATGTAGCGGTTAAGTTGGCACTGCTGTCGCTGAAGTCTGCGGCCGGAGCCATGTGGCCTTTGTCCCAAGGATTGGCGTAGTAATCTGCATCATCGGAGGTGTGAATATCTTTCTCGGTGTAAAAATTCATCCCCGCTCGATCCACGTTTTTTGGCACACTGCGCACCGGATAAATCACCCAGTTAGGCTGTTCGTATTGTTCGTTATAGGAAACTTGAAATATGCCGCGATCTACCATTACCTCTGTTCTAAGCACACGAGGTGCAGGTTCGGCAGCAGCCTCAGAGGTACATTGTACTAAGCCGAGCAAAGTAACCCCGGCCAATATCCAGACAACCCCGAATTTCTTTGAATGAGTTAGATACATTTTTAAATGTTTAAACGCACTTCAAATTTAGTATCTCTATGGCTTCCTTGATGTTAAATCTTTCTGATTTCCTCTGTTAGGGGAGATCCCTATAGGTATGGATGATGAGGGTATTGATGTTTTCTATGAAACCTAGGTAGCAGAGCGGGGGAAGTGCAGGTGGTATCTTTGTGAAACAAATTAAATAAATGATATCATGAACACAGAAACACTACACGCAGAACAAGGAACTTCTATGGTGCGCATAGGAGACCAAGCGCCAGATTTTACCGCCGTAACTACTAAAGGAAAAATTCAATTTTCTGAGTGGGCGCAAGATAAATGGGTCGTGATGTTTTCACACCCTGCTGATTTTACCCCTGTTTGTACTACAGAGATGACTGGATTTGCCTTGAGAAAAGGTGAGTTTGACGCCCTAAATACCGAATTGTTGGGGTTGAGTATTGACAGTATCCACGCCCACTTGGGTTGGGTGCAAAATGTACGTCAAAACTCAGGGGTTTATTTTGATTTTCCCATCATTGCGGATTTGGACATGAAAGTGTCTAAGCTCTACGGAATGTTGCAGCCCAACGAAAGTGAAACCGCAGCAGTACGCGCAGTTTTCTTTATCGATCCAGCCAAGAAAGTGCGTTTAATTATGTATTATCCACTCAATGTAGGGCGCAATATGGACGAGATTCTTCGCTCGCTTAAAGCCCTTCAGGCTTCAGATAAGTATAAAGTAGCCATGCCTTTGGATTGGCAACCAGGCGAGAAAGTGATTGTAGGTGCGCCCAAAACCTTGGACGAACTAAACGCTCGTATCGCAGATGAGTCTTTGGAGAAAATGGATTGGTATTTGGCCAAGAAGCACATTTAATTCCAAAGTTTGATTAAACGAGAAAGCGCCCGTACAGGGCGCTTTTTTTATTGAGGACATTCTCAGGCGAAGTGCCGGGAAACTTTATTTTGACAAGTGCAAAGAATGCGTAAATTGCAAGGACGATCTCACATCAATGCCGAATAAAAAAATAGCTCAGCGCACTCGTTTATTTCGCTCCATCCATCGCTGGGTCTCGATCCCTTTGTTGGTTTTTATGTTTTTGATCGGCACCACGGTCTTGCTTTTGGGCTGGAAGAAACAAACAGCTCTTTTACCCCCTACCGCCTCCGGAATAACCCAAGCCCCCGCTTCATGGATTTCTGTTTCCCAAGTAATGGAGGCGGCTGAAAAATACGCCACCAATGAGTTGCAATTAGAGGCGGAAATTGATCGAATTGATGTGCGTCCCGATGATGGGGTGGCCAAAGTATTGTTTAACCATGTGTTTTGGGAGGTACAAGTAGATCTTTCCTCGGGCCAAGTCCTTTCAGCTAACAGGCGAACATCAGACATTATTGAAAAAATACACGACGGATCACTGATAGACTGGGCCGGATATTGGGACTCAGAAATCTTTAAATTAACGTATACCACCATAGTGTCTCTTGGACTCATGGTACTTTCCCTCAGCAGTTTTTATTTATGGTATAACCCCAAACGCATTAAATACAACAAACTTCAATCATGATGAAAAAGAATTATTTGCCCAGAACCAAAGCACAATGGATTTCGTTGATTACCCTTAAACTACTGGTAAAACTGGTATTTGTATTGGCTTTTTCTCTCCAAGCTCAAGATAAGTTTGGTGGAGCCACCCTGTATACTGTGCGGGATTTAATGGGCCAAGACGCCAAAGCAACATTAAAAGCGGTAGCTGACATTGGGTACAAATACATCGAAGCTACAGACTACAAAGACGGGTTGTTTTACGGCATGAAACCTGCAGAGTTTAAAGCCTATCTAAACAGCTTGGGCATGGAGCCCATCAGCGTACACCAAGGAGGTGTCACCTTAGAGAATGCAGATCAGCTGATTGCCGATAGCAAAGCAGCTGGTTTTCAATACTTTGTCATCCCTGTGCCCCCTATGGGACATTTTAAATTCAATGTAAAGGAGCGAAGTATGGGCATGAGCGATGAAGTGGTATTCATCAATGATGTACTCAATACTATTGGAGAAAAGTGCGCGGCTCAAGGCCTTAAATTATTGTACCACAACCACGATTTTGAATTTAAGCCTAACGGACAGGGTGTCGTTCCTATGGATTATTTTCTGGAAAACACCAATCCAGCTTGGGTCAATTTTCAAATGGACCTTTTTTGGGTGACTACTGCGGGTGTCGACCCTGTTAACTACATCAACAAATACCCGGGACGCTTTAAAATGTGGCATGTTAAAGACCGCGATGAGCAAGGAAGGTTTGCCCCTGTGGGACTAGGAACCATTGATTTTGCCCGCATATTGTCTTATGCTGAAACTTCTGGATTGGAGTATTACATTGTGGAACAGGATATGGTTTTTGATGGCATGCAACCCTTAGAAGCGATTAAAATCAGCCACGACAACCTCAGCAAGTTCGGATTTCACTAGTGACTAGGTTTTCAACTCTGTTGGTGGTATTTCTGTTTCAGGCTTCATGGGGGCAAATAACAGTCACCACAACACCGCTTTCTTTTTGGGTCAATGAGACATCTGGTTTAGAGCGTGTGGGCGACCAATGGGTCACCCACAACGACTCAGGGGGCAGCCCAACACTTTATTTTTTTGATGCCCAAGGGAAAATCACTAAAAAAAAGAATCTAGAACATCTCACCAATAGAGATTGGGAAGACATAACCAAGGACGACACCTATTTTTATATTGCGGATACGGGAAATAACTTTGGCAACCGACAAGACCTAATCATTTATCAGGTTCACCAGAAGTTTTGGACTACCAAAGCCATCAACATAACCTATTCCATCCAAAGAAATTTCGCCAAAAGATCCAAGCACTCTTTTGATGCAGAAGCCCTGTTGCACTACAAAGGCCGTCTTTTGCTTTTTTCCAAAAACAGAGAGGATCTAACGACCCAACTTTATTGGGTAGACAAAACCAAGTCTAAACAAGCGCTCAAAGCATTTACCAGCTGGGAGGTGGGTTCCTTGATCACCGGAGCAGACTACGACCCCAAGACCAACACTATAGCATTGACTGGTTATGGTTTTGACGGGGTTCAATACCTTTATGTAGTGTCTGATTGGGACCCGGATGAACCCCAAGCAGTTCACATCCAAAAGCACGAGATCCCTGTGGGAAAAGCACAAATCGAGGCGGTCAAAATAGACACACCTCGATCGTTTTGGGTCACCACAGAGATGGCAGGAATCAGCGGACCCAAACTGATGCACGTTACACTAGGCTCCCTATAGGTTTGTATAGTAATGGGTGAAAAAGAAGTCTAGTTCACTCACTTTTTTCACGTTATAGCTCACATTTCCATGGGTGACCTCCAGTCCGGTAAGCCCAGGCCCTACAATGGTGGCCAGTACTTGCCTTCTGGAAAACACCTGCTGCCCCCTAAGTTTTGTACCCCCTGCTTTAATGGTGACACCTACTTTGACGGTTGCTTTGGGCGTAGGGATGATTTTGCCTTCTTTTAGGTCAAAACCCGCACTGAGCTCTGCACTTGTTGAGGCACTACCGCTGAAGTGGTGTTCACTGAACACGACCAAGAGTTCTTCGTTCTCTGATTGATTCCAGTCGGCATCAAATTCCAAATAGACGGGATGCCAAAGATTCATGGAAGCTTGTTGGGCTCTAAATCGAATTTTTCCAATAGCGTAATTTTTTCCGGAAGGCACAACTACTCCATTGCTGATGCTGGGTACTCCGTCTGGACTAGCGCGCCAAAAGGACAGTTTTTGATGTGTCGCTCCAAAACCCAACCAGGAACGGGTGTTGAGTTTAATCATAGGAATCACCGTGCTCAGCACATCTTGCTCGAATACATCCTCGTGATTCACGTTGTAGGGCAACAATAAGGGAACGGCAGAAGTCGGCGGAGGCAGATAGCCAGCACCTTGTTGTGAGGCATATTGTTCGGTCGGAAACACCTCCACAGCGTCGCATTTTCCGCCGGATAAGTCACACGGATCAATGGGGCCCAACACCCAGATAGCCTCTTCAAACAGATCGTCATTGGTCACCATACCCACCGAGGTAGGTGTTGACCCTGGACCATCCCACGTCCAAGCTTCATTGGATTGGGTTTCAAAATCCGGCACATAGGTCAGCGTAATCAAGCCCTCTGATTTGGCGCTGCTCACGGATTTATCTGCCGAGTGCAGTTGATATAGCTGTAGCGGATCTTCGGCCAAAAGATGTTCCCAGTAACTTCCCTTCTGTACATTCCCTTCAGATGTTATCCCCGCGCTCAGCCTAGGAAATCGTTCTGGATCACTGGTCAGCAGATGGCTTGCCGTAGAGATAAATAAAGAACTTGTTGGCGTTAGTTGTTTTTGATAGCTGGTATCCATGCTGAGGTCTTCTCCCCGCAATCGACCGGTGTTGATTTCCCATAGCGCAGCTAAACTCACCGCTGGGTGCGCGGGATCTAGTTGAGTCATCATACCGAACACTTCTTGGGCCACCGCTGGGTCACTCAACGCAGCCCCCATCAATTGTGTGATTTCTGCCCGTACATTTTGATGAGCTATCGCGCCGATGCTGGGTCCCTCAATTTGGGTTAGTGTTTCCATTTCTGTTTGGGAGCATGCCCCCAACAACAGGACAGCTAAGCTTAAACTCAGCACACGTGCATTCCATTTATTTTTCATCGCAATTAGTTTAATTGCGCTGTAGGATTTAGGGCCTTTTTGGGGGGCGGTCAGACAAATGACCTGAAATTAGTTCATGAACAGAGGAATATTTGCCCAGAGGTAACCATCTCAAGTTCAGAAGAAAAACAACGTTCTCTTAACAATCATTAACGACACCTTAACGGAGCCAAACACATAAGCATTGTACTTTTGTGGTATCAAATCATTTGAGTTGGTTTAGTTTAGTTTGAAAAGTCCGTTCCGAGCTGGTTACTCGAAAACGGACTTTTCTATTTTAGAGACCAACACAAGCTTCCTAACCTTTTGGTAACTTCTGGGAAACAGGGAAATAACTATAGGATAATCCTGGGTTGATCTACAATGAGTTTTCCATTCATTTATTTGCAACAAAGCCTTTTGAATGCCCCAAAAACGCAAAGCAAAAAACCTAAGAGCGCTTGACCTCTTGGTTTTATCGGATGTGCATCTGGGCACCTACGGGTGCCATGCCAAAGAATTATTGCAGTACCTCAAGTCCTTGGAGCCCAAGGAAGTAGTATTGAATGGAGATATTGTCGACATCTGGCAATTTTCTAAGAACTATTTCCCCAAAGCACACCTCAAGGTGATCAATCACCTCTTAAAGTGGTCGTCTAAAGGAATTAAAGTGCACTACATCACCGGCAACCACGACGAGTTTTTGCGCAAGTTTGACGGTACGAGCATGGGGGGGTTGGAGATCAAAAACAAACTGGTGTTAGAGCTGCAAGGACAAAAGACTTGGATCTTTCACGGGGATGTATTCGATGTCACCATGCAATACTCCAAGTGGCTTGCCCGATTGGGTGCTGTCGGCTACGACACCTTGATTTTGATCAACCGAGCAGTGAATTGGACGAGGATGAGGTTGGGTCAAGATCGAATCTCTTTCTCCAAACAGGTGAAAGAAAAAGTGAAGAAGGCGGTGTCCTTCATCAATAGTTTTGAACACACGGTTGCGGAAATCGCATTAGAAAACCAGGTGGGGGCGGTGGTTTGTGGACACATCCATCACCCGATCATCAAGGATATTGAAACCCCTAGAGGGACAGTAACCTATTTAAATTCAGGAGATTGGGTAGAAAGCCTGACCGCCCTAGAATACCACCAGGGGGCGTGGTCTTTGTATCAACACGATCTCAACCAAGTATTGGAGGACAACGACGCCCCAGAGGCGATCGATCGGACTCCTAAAGAGTTGTTTGCCGACATCTTAACCAATATTAAAACCAAAGCTTCGCTATGAAGATTCTGTACGCTTTACAAGGCACCGGAAATGGGCATGTAGCTCGGGCTTTGGAAATTGTCCCTATTCTGAATAATCGGGGGCAGGTAGATGTGGTGGTGAGTGGAGATGAATCTCAGGTGCATTTGCCTTTTGAGGTGATGAAACACTATCGGGGCATCACGTTTAAAATGAATAAGACTGGAGGAATCAGTCTTTGGAAGTCTTTGCTCCACTTTAGGTTGTTTGCTTTTTTGCGGGATGTTTGGACCTGTCCGGTAAAGGATTACGACCTAGTGATTGTGGATTTTGAACCTGTGGTGGCCTGGGCTTGTGTGCTCAGGGGGGTCAAGTCCGTGGGGATGAGTCATCAGTTGGCCGTGTTGGCCCCCAAAGCCCCAAAGGCTGCAGAAGGAAGATTTTTGGGAACGGCGATACTCAAGTACTACGCGCCTACTTATGATCAAGTGGGGTTTCATTTTCGCAAATACAACAAACGCATCTACGGGCCAGTAATTCGCTCGGAGGTTCGGGAGATGCAGCCCAGAAAAAGAGGATTTTACCTGGTGTATTTGCCCGCTTATTCCCTGGAGCACCTCAGAACTTATTTTGGGGCGTTTCCTGACATTCGCTGGAAGATTTTCACCCGACACACCACACAAAAAATTGAAGAAGGCAACGTTAAGGCTTATCCCATCGATCAGGAAAAGTTTCTTAAGGCCTTAAAGAATTGCAGCGGCGTGATTTGTGGCGCTGGATTTGAGCTTCCATCTGAAGCGCTTTACCTGCAGAAAAAATTGATGGTAGTCCCCATCAAAGGCCAATACGAACAGGCCTGCAACGCCCTTTCCTTACAAGAATTAGGCGTGCCTGTTTTACCAGAACTCAACCCCCAGTCGGTAGCTTCTGTCCAAACATGGATTGACAACAAGCAAGAAGTCGCCATTGACTTTTCAGACAAGACTTCTTTTATTATCGATCGGGTCATTATTAGAAATTGCCTACAAAGCCAGCTGGTTTAGGGCCGCCTTACAGGCAATTCTTCTGGTGTAAACTATTGATTTAGATCGGCAACTCGAAACCAGCCCTGTAGGTTTTGGAGACAAATTGATTGACCTCATCCAGGTTGGTAATCTTCATGTTGGCGCCATCCCAATACAGTTTTTTGCGTCCGAAGTAGTTTTGGTTGCCCTCGGAATCTTCGCGGCGCATTTGGTGTGCTTTGATGGCTAGATTTCCCATTAGGACTGTTTCCGTAAATGGACCTGCATAGTCAAACGATGAGGTAAGCGCTTTGTGTTGAGCGGAACCAAATCCAGCCTTACAAGCCTCTGTCCAGTTTTGGTTGTGAATTAAGTCTAGATTTCCAGCCTCATCGGTGTTGAGGTGGTCCACTTCTTGGCCTCCTATGTACAGTCTTGGGTGATTGCCGTACGTGTCCGCAGTGATGATTCCGTGTTCTCCCATCATCATGACACCGCTGGAATCCGCCACGTATTTATCGGCGATTTCATCGGGAATCGCAGGTTGTATACCCCCATCAGTCCATTCGAAGACCACTCCTTGTGGGTTGTGGTTGTCTTTAGGGAAATCAATGGTAACGCGCGTGGCCAATGGGCAGGCTTCAGGCGTATATTCAGGCACCCACATACGGGTATATACATCGGCCACACTGCACTGAACGGCAGAGGGGTAGCCAAGTTTTAATGCTTTATATGGAGCATCAAACAAGTGACAACCCATGTCTCCTAGAGCACCAGTTCCATACTCCCAGAATCCTCTCCAGTTAAACGGATGAAGGTTAGGGGTAAACGGGATTTTTTTGGCGGGTCCTAGCCATAAATCCCAGGCTAAATCACTGGGCTTTTGGTCTGGCGCAGCTGCGGGCATTTTAACCCCCTGTGGCCATACAGGTCGGTTGGTCCACACATGTACATGTTTGATGGTGCCAATTCTTTTTTGGTCTACCCAATCAATAATTTTTAATACACCTGGGTTAGAACCTCCTTGGTTTCCCATTTGGGTCACCACTTTTTGGGACGCAGCTGTTTTGGTTAATAAACGAGCTTCAGCCAACGTGTGTGTCAGTGGTTTTTGGACGTATACGTGCATCCCGCGCATCATGGCGTTGTAGGCTATAGGGGCGTGTGTATGATCCGGGGTGCCTACGGTAACCGCGTCAATTCCTTTAACCTTGTCAAACAATTCGCGGTAGTCTGCGAAATAAGCAGCATCCGGATGAGCCTTGACATTGGCCGCCGCTTGTTTGGGGTCGATGTCACATATAGCGACTACCCTGTTTCTTCCGCCGTTATAGGCGTTGCGCAAATCGCTGGCACCTTTTCCGCCAGCACCTATTCCAGCGATGGCTAGTTGGTCAGAGGGCGCGGTAAATCCAGGGCCGCCCAATACATTTCTGGGAACTATATAAAATCCGGTACCTAAAATGGCACTCTTTTTGATAAAGTCCCTACGGGAATTGTTATTTTTCATTTGGTTGATTTTTAGCTTCTCTAATATAGGAAAATATGGCACCCATTACCGAATTTTGTATCATCCTTAAAATCAATTGATCTATGAAATGGATTTTAACCGCTATGTTGTTGGCATTCACACTATGCGAAGAAGAACCCATAGTCTCTGACTTAGAACAGGAATTATCAGACAACTGGGTGTTGGACAACAAAATATGTTACTGTTATTTTGGCGAGGATGCCGAGTTTAACAACACGTGGATGAAGTTCGATCCTACAATGAAAACCATCAGCGTTACCGAATATGGACCTGAGCCTTATGGAAATGAATTTGCAGGGACTCAACCCTACCGGGTGAGGGGTGATGTCGTGACGATTAAGTCCGGCAGGTCATACCAAGTCAAGGTATCAGGAAATTTTGCCACCTGGACCTATTTGGATGTACCTGAAATAGCCGATGATGAAGTAACTTTTGTATTTCGAAGATTTGAAAACAGCGACTGCACTACAGGGGAGCCTCCTTTAGAAATGGCCTGCACCAAGGAGTATATGCCCGTTTGTGGCTGTGACGGGGTCACCTATGGAAACGCATGTGAAGCCACTGTTTATGGAGTAAAACGCTGGACTTCTGGCGCCTGTCCACAATAAGTCTAGCGCCGATAGTTAAGGCCCATAAAAAAAGTTCTTCCAGGTGCTGGATCAAAATAACGTCCGCCAAAGGCATTAATTCTGACCTGATCCAAAAGAGACGCATTCCACAAATTATTAATCCCTCCGTGTAGGCGCAAAGAGTGGTTCCCCCAGGTGGATGTTTTAGAAAACCCTACATGGCTTTGGTAGCTGGCTTTTGTTTGCTGATAGGTGGTGTTGGAGACAAAAACTCCGCCTGCCCACAAATGCTCCCAGCTTAGGCTCCAGCCGCCTTCTTGTCTAGACAATGCCATCCAATATTGATGTGCGGGAACTCCGGGTAAATGATTCGGTGAGGCCTTTTCAACAGGGTCTATCACTGTTTTTTGCCATTGCCCACTGTGGGACCAAGTCCATTTCTCCCATGTCTTTTCCCAATGAAATTCTGCACCTAAACGTTTAGAAACCCCTTGGTTGCGAAAGAACACCCGCTCGCCCAATCCCGATATCGTATAAGGCGCCCACTCGTTGTTCCCCCAAATCCCAAATAGGGCAATTGACCAGGGTTGTCCTAAACGGGTGCTTTTGGCGCCGATGTCCCAAGAACGATAGGTGCTGGGTGTGAGGTCAGGATTAAACCCTGAACCGTATGGGTTTTGGCTCAGTTCGTTGAGCGTTGGAGTTTCAAAGCTGCTGCCCCACAAGCTGTACATCATCCAATCTTTTGGCTTATTCCATTGAATGGATAAAGAGGGGCTTACGGGAAAATATTCGGTACTCGATGCATCAACACCAATGGATACTCGGCTGATACGGACACTTCCAGACCCCGTAAAAGCTCCTAGAATTTTGGAAAAATGGGTAAACAAAGCGCTTTCTGTATACAATTCCTTTTGATCGGACCACGCTGACCCCACTGTTCCATTGAGGTTGTCGAAGCGCTGCCTCTGGTCTTTTTGGCTTTGGTAGGAGGCGCCCCAACCCAGCAATCCCCAGCGTTTGGTTGTGGTGGTTTGGTAACCTCCACCCCCATACCAACGCGTAAATGCGGTAGCTCCTCCTGTTTTGTAGGGCAACGTAGCGCTAAAGTCTCGGTAGGATATGTAGGCATATGCATTGGACTGCGTATTGCCTTTGTCCAGTTGCCAATTCAGGGCACTCTGCGCATGAGTCACTTGTTCATCTACGTCAAAATCAACATTGGCTTTTCGAGCCTGGCTAGGTGATTCCAACCATTCCTGAAGGGTAAGCCCCCCTGGATCTTGGGCCTCTGGACTTTTAAAATACAACCCCGTCCACCTCCATTTGCCTTGAAGTGTTCCACGCCAAAGCCTTTTGTACAGAGCGCTTTGGCTTTGATAGCTGCTATTGTTGAGCGCTGAGCTGATCACGTCTTAAGTCACTTGTTTTGCGTAAGTAGGAGCTTACTGGCGTCTTGCAGACATTTACTCTAAATTCAAATTTCAAAATAACAATCACGGGGTTTTGGGGTTTTGGGG
>JALQVG010000088.1 GCA_023260435.1 Flavobacteriaceae bacterium
TCAAATCAGTCCGGTATATGCCATTTGTGCACAAGATTTTGACGGAGACGGAGATTTAGACCTCGCTTTTGGCGGAAACTTATTTCGAGTAAAACCCGAAGTAGGTCGATATGACGCGAGTTACGCCCAATGGCTCGTTCAAGAAAATGGTCAATGGAAATTGCCTAAACCGGGCCATGGACTGACCATTAAAGGGGAAATTCGATCGATGATCACCTACAAAAACTTGCTGAGTGCCGCTAGAAACAGCGACTCATTGGCCATATACTCTTTTTCCCATGAATAATAAATGGACTTTAGCGCTCAGCGCTCTGTTGTTGGCCACCTCGTGTACCGATAAGGAAGAAATAGAAGCGGGTATTCAATTCGAATCTCTTTCTGCACAACAAACAGGTATAAACTTTTCCAATGATCTGGACCCGCAGGGACCGCTCAATATGATTGAATACCTCTATTTTAACAATGGAGGTGGTGTGGCCGCTGGTGATTTGGATGGGGATGGATTGGACGACCTGTTCTTTACCGGCAACCAGGTACCCAATAAGCTCTACAAAAATCTAGGCGATTTTACCTTTGAAGACGTTACTGAAAACGCAGGAATTATCCAATCAGGAGATTGGTCCAATGGAGTGGTGATGGCAGACATCAACAACGATGGACTCTTGGACATCATGGTTACCCAAGTCAGCGGATATAAAAATTTGACCGGTCATCATTTGGTGTACCTCAATTTAGGTGGGATGAAATTCAGAGAAGCCTCTGAAGAGGTGGGATTGGCCCTAGCAGGATTTGGTACTCAGGCCTCATTCTTTGATTACGATCAAGATGGGGATCTGGATGTTTATTTGATGAACCACTCGGTACACACACCCTACAGTTATGGAACGGCAGAAAAAAGGAATGAAACCGATCCTTCAGCTGGCGATAAATTGCTAGAAAATATCTGGGAAACAGGCGTGCTTAGCTTTGTAGACGTCACCCAAAAGGCCGGGATTTTGAGCAGTGCATTAGGTTATGGCCTTGGGCTGCACACGGGAGATCTAAACGGCGATGGTTGGGACGATATCTATGTGGGCAACGATTTTCACGAAAACGACTACTTGTACCTCAACAATCAAGACAAAACCTTTAGTCAAGCACAAGGTGACTATTTGGCCCACAGCTCTCGCTTTACCATGGGGGTAGATGCGGCTGACATCGATGGAGATGGGAGAACAGACTTGATGAGCTTGGATATGATGCCCGATGATCCAGAAATCTTCCTTAAATCAGGGGGTGAGGACGCGGATAAAGTATCTCAAATCAAAGAAACCTTTGGGTTTGGTCCACAATACTCGAGAAATCACTTGCAGATCAATCAGAACAACCAGGGATTTGCCGATGTGGCTTTGATGACCAGAACACATGCGACTGACTGGAGTTGGTCGGTGCTGCTCCAAGACTACAACAACGATGGAAACACCGATATATTTATCTCCAATGGCATCTTAAACAGGCCCAACGACTTGGACTACATCAATTACTTGAGCAATGTAGATTTTGCAGCCTACAACCAAGAGCAGCAAAAAGAAATCGCCCAAAAATTAATCGCAGAAATGCCCACCTTAAAAATCAGCAATGTGGTTTTTGAGCACCAAGGTGGATTGGATTTTAAGCGACTAACCAAGGAAGCAGGAATGGAGGAAACCTATTCCAACGGAGCCGCCTATGCGGACTTGGATCGCGATGGACGCCTTGACCTGATTGTGAACAACATCAACCAAAAAGCCAGCATATTGCGCAATGTCAGTCCCGGCTCAAAACACTGGATAGGCGTAGACCTCAAATCTGACCGAGCCACAATGGGAAGTAAAGTTTCCGTGTATGCTGAAGGTAGTGTGTGGCAAAAATCACAGGCCAACGCACGCGGATTTCAATCCTCCTCAACCCCGATTATTCATTTTGGGTTGGGGGATAATGCAAAGATTGATTCCGTTTACCAAAGAAGCTGTCCCCACAGTAGACATCGCTGATCGCCGCATTGTAACTGATCCACCTGATGGGCTATTGCCGGGAGTTTAGAATGGTAAAACAGCCAAAATCGCACGGACTTAAAAGGATAAGTTTATC
>JALQVG010000035.1 GCA_023260435.1 Flavobacteriaceae bacterium
AGAAAACCCTTGATGTACGCCCCCAAAAAAGGAAATATCAGGATTTAATCGATAGGTCATACCTATCCCAGGAATCCACTCAGTCACCCTGTTTTCAGAGGATACCAAAGCACTTCCAGTGCGCTGAGTGTCCTGCTTACCAAAGTTATCTCGACTCATTTTAATGGATTCCATACGCAGTCCTGGCACGATTGACCAAGCTCCTTTTTTCCATTTGTAAAGTGCATAGGCAGCGGTGGCATCGGCGGTGGTGATCTGGTTAGCATCGGTGCCCGGAGTGCCCGATTGAACTAGGTTCATTCCTTGGGAGTTAATGTTGTATTGATCCACCCATTGAAATCGGTCTTCGTCATCTCGGTGTATGCGCAATCCCAATTCAATATCGTTTTTTGCTGAACCATTGATCCAGTGATGGTCCCATTTGGTTTGAATCCCTTGTGCCGAATATTGGCGATTGTTGGCCTTGACCAAAATCAAATCTCCTGCTCCAGCATTCCCGTTCAGGATGTTGTAATGGTTTGGGAAAGCTATCGGATCAGCCACCACAGAGGCAATTCCCTTCTTTTCTCCCTGTGCAATGACATCGTTGATTTTATACCAGTTGCGCCCAAAGGTATTTCGGTATACTGTAGTGGTCAGTCGCCCAAAGTCGGAATAGGCCAGGGTATGGGTAAGCATCCACTGCTGATGGTCGGTATCCATAAGGTCCTTTGAAGAGGCTAGGTAGCGCGCTCTGGGATTTTTTGCAAAATCTGCTTCGGTCAATCCTAAGTAGGTTTCGTCAGCGCGTTCAGCAGATTGTTGGTATTTGACCTGGAGGCTTTGTTTGCTGGCTCCACTGGTCCAATCATAAGATAATTTGCCCATAAAATCATTGAGGTCATAGCCTGTAGGTAGTCCATAAGGCATTTCCTTAAAGCCATTACTTCCCTGATGAATGCCCTGGATTACATAGCCGAATCCTCCGATGCGCCCACCTTGATTCACCTCGAGTAGTCGATTGCCAAATCCGCCATAACTTGCTTGAACCCTTCCAGTGGATACTTGAGGAATTCTTAGAGAAACTAGATTAATAGCTCCTCCAGTGGTGAAAGGACCGTATTGAATTTGGCTGCTTCCTTTAAGGACTTCGATCGACTGCATGCGAGCAGCTACTGGGATATAATACGCTGCAGAAGCGGAATATGGGGCAGGAGCGATAAGAACTCCATCCTCCATCATGGTTATTTTAGCTGATCGCTCTGGGGAGGTTCCTCTTAAACTAATGTTAGGGCGCAGACCAAAACCATCTTCTTCATACGCATTGATTCCAGGTACCGATTGAAGCAATCGTTGCAGATCGGTAAACTGATAAAGCTTCAGTTCTTTGGTGGAGATAAAGTGGGCACTTCCCGTGCGGTTTCTTGCCTCAAAAGCACTGCCAAAAAGCACATTGGCCTCGAGGGTGACTTCTGGAAGCACCACTACGGAGTCTTTCTTTTTCTCGGGAGTATTCTGGGCCAATAGACCCGATATTCCCAACAATAACATCGGTAAAACAAGGTTGAAATTCAGCTTCATTTTATTGAGATTAATTCTAAATAGGCCACAAAAATAGATTTGGATGGTCGATTTTCCAAATCTATTTAGAATTAATTTAAATAAAAATAAGATTTAGCCGAGTTCTCCTCTATGTGGTTTTAGCAAGTCTCTGAAATACAGCATTTCACTGCGATTTACCAGCATATAGGCGGTGGACCAAACCTCGTTGTGGTCCGCAGATTTATAATCCAAAACAGGATGAATACTGTCCAGAGCCCATTCTTTTAGGTGTATGAGTTGATGAGCACAGGTACGTGCAGCATCGGGTCCTCTAAAGTCCCAACAGAGCCAAATCAATTCTTCCATAACGAGCACTTGTCGGGCAAAGATAGGGCCCCTCACTGAAATTATATTTTGCCTTGAATGATTTCTTCAACGATTTCCGGGTTGAGCAATGTAGTTGTGTCTCCCAGTCCTTCAGTTTCACCAGCGGCAATTTTCCGCAAAATGCGTCGCATGATTTTTCCGCTCCTGGTTTTTGGAAGACCTGGAACAAATTGGATTTTATCGAGTTTGGCAATCGGACCTATGTGTTCCGTAATAGCTTGATTGATTTCTCGACTCAGGTTATCTCGATCTCTTGAGGTACCTGTGTCCTTGAGGATGATAAACCCATATAGCGCCTGGCCTTTGATGTCGTGAGGGAATCCGACAATGGCAGATTCTGCTACAGCGGGATGTTCATTGATGGCATCTTCAATCGGGGCCGTTCCCAGGTTATGCCCGGATACGATGATCACATCATCCACCCTGCCCGTAATCCTGTAGTAACCCACTTCGTCCCTAAGGGCTCCGTCCCCAGTAAAGTATTTACCGGGAAATGCGGTAAAATAAGTCTCTTTAAATCTTTGGTGATCACCCCAGATGGACCGCGCAATCGATGGCCAGGGAAACGCGACACACAGGCGTCCATCCACCTGGTTGTCCGTGATTTCAATACCGTTTTCATTGACCAAAACAGGTTGTATACCAGGCAAAGGAAGTGTCGCATAAGTGGGTTTCGTCGGTGTAATCATGGGTAAAGGAGAAATGAGTATTCCTCCGGTTTCTGTCTGCCACCAGGTGTCGACGATGGGACATCTCTTGTTGCCAATGTGGTCGTTGTACCAGTGCCAGGCCTCCTCGTTGATCGGTTCGCCTACGGTTCCTAAAATCCGCAAACTCGAGAGGTCGTGCGAAGTGACATAATCCAATCGCTCTTTGGCTAGGGCGCGTATGGCGGTGGGTGCCGTATACAGCTGGGTGATTTTGTGTTTATCGATTACATCCCAGAATCTAGAAAAATCTGGGTAGGAGGGAATGCCTTCGAAGAGTACAGTGGTGGCTCCATTGGCCAGTGGGCCGTATACGATATAGGAGTGCCCTGTGATCCAACCGATATCTGCCGTACACCAGTATACGTCCTCGCTTTGGTGTTGAAATACATTTTTAAAGGTGTAAGCCGTATACACCATATATCCTGCTGTGGTGTGCAGCATCCCTTTGGGCTTACCCGTTGACCCTGAGGTGTATAAAATAAACAGGGGGTCTTCAGCGTCCATCCATTCTGGAGTGCAGTGCACATCAGCCCCTTCTAGCAGTGGAGCCAACCACTGATCACGCCCGGGTTTCATGGTCACTTTGTTTTTGGTTCGTTCCACCACCAAAACGCTGGACGTACCTGGGCAATGTTCGAGTGCGTCATCCACAATTCCTTTGAGGTCAATGGTTTTATTGCCCCTAAAAGAACCATCTGAAGTGATCACCATGCGCGCATCGCAATCGTTGATCCTTGTAGCGAGTGCACCGGCTGAAAAACCAGCAAAAACTACGGAATGAACGGCACCAATGCGCGCACAAGCCAAAACAGCCATGGCCAGCTCAGGGATCATGGGCAAATAGATACACACGCGATCTCCCTTTTGAATGCCTTGGCTCTTTAACACGTTGGCCATTTTGTTCACTCGCTCGTATAGTTGCTGATACGTGATGTGTTGGGCGGGCTCTTTGGGGTCGTTGGGTTCAAACAAGAAAGCGGTCTTGTCTGCTTTGGTGTTGAGGTGGCGATCGATGCAATTTTCTGTAATGTTGAGCTGTGCGCCTTCAAACCATTTAATCTCGGGTTTGTTAAAGTCCCAACTAAGTACTTTGGACCATCTTTTGCGCCAGACAAAGTGTTCCTCAGCTACTTCTTGCCAAAAAAGTTCTGGCTGGCGTATAGACTTGCGGTATACCGCAAAATATTCCTCTAAATTTTTGATGTGGTAATTGCTCATAATCCTGGAAATGAAGCCAAAAATTAGTCAAAAAAATGGGGTTTTTAGCCTTTGCGAGTGTACAATGATCGAAATGTGATTACTTTTGATTGAATTGGTTGATGTTTTGCTGTTTTAACTCTAAACTTTGCTTTTGATGAACAAGTCGTTGATTATTGCTTTATCCGCTAGTCTTTATTCGTTGACAGGCCACGCCCAGGAATCTATGGCCAATGCCAGTCATATCCTCAACAACAATTCAACCCTGTACGATAAGTTTCAGCAGGGATTTGCCAACGCCAAAGGGACACCCTACATCCAAGAAGAATACACCTTGGCTAGTATTTCTGGACTGACTACCAATTATATGGTTAAGTACAATGCATTTAACGATGAGATGGAGGTCTTGTTGGAATCCAACAAAGTCAATTATGTGCAAAAAGAAAAAGGTCTTGTAGTTGCTTTAAAAACCAACACCCCAAAGTCCTATGTGTGTTTGGGCTACACCGATGAGTTAAAAAAGTATCAACTCGGTTATTTTGCTGCTGCAGGGGTGATCAAAGAGGGTTATCTTCTTTTTCTCAAAGAAAAAATCGGTTTTCAAGAAGCGAAACCGCCAAGATCAGGGTATGAACGACCTACCCCCGCAGGATTTAAGCCACCCACTTCTACTTTTTTTGTTTGGGAGTCAGCTGGGGAGCAGTTGATCGAACTGCCCAAAACAAAGACAGGGTTCATCAAAATGTTTCCAAAGCGAAACCTTAAAGAATTTTTTAAGTCAGGAACGTATGACTTGGATGTGGAAGAGGATCTGCTTCAAGTAGTTAAATACTGCTACGAATAAAAAAACGCCCGAAAGGGCGTTTTTTTATTCACTATAAGGTGAAAGGTTCTATTGTCCTACCATAAAAATGGCGTTGGACAACACTAATTTACCACTTTCCCAAAAGCCCCTAAAAATGGGATTGTCGGCAAAATACACCACGTGTCCTCTACCGATTCGCTCCGTGCCGATCACCATGGATTCAGCCATTTGCTCTTTGATCTTATATCCGATAAAACCAGTTCTGTACGCATTGGCTGATTGGATAATTCCCGCATTGACTCCATGTTCTAGATATGCGTATCTGTTGCTGTTGTTTTTTAGGGTGTAATAGATACCTTGGGTACCGTATCCCAATGGATGCGTGGCGTCCATAGTGACTTGGTAGATGGCTCCAGTAGCTTCATTAGAAATAGCCAAACGCTCAGCTTGTTTGTGGGGTGCCAATCGCTCTTTGGTGGCTATTTCTTCTGCGCGTTTATCGGCAGCCTTTTTTTGCTCCGCTGTGCTGTACGTTTTTAGTCCATAACCCTCTTGATCAACAAATAACCCTAAAGTCGATGATCCTGCTAAAGTTCCAATGGTCAAATTTTCTGGATATTTTCTTTTTCTTAATTCAGGAACTGACATTTTTCCAACAGTTGTAAGAGTTGCAGCAGAAGAACCTGAAACAGCAGCAAAAAACGTACAGCCCACTATATTTGTATGTAATAACCTACCCGGCAAATTATTCATCCAAGGCGCTAAACCTTTAAATAAATCTTCTGACAGTCTAGTTCGATAAAGAATTTCACCCATCCAAATAAATAATGGTAATATCAATAATTGCATCGTGCTTTAAACGAATAGAATACAGGACATTCAAAACGAAGTAAATCAATACAATAAGGGCTAAATGATAATCTATCAAAAGGCTGCTGATCATACTCGCTACAAATAATAACA
>JALQVG010000107.1 GCA_023260435.1 Flavobacteriaceae bacterium
GGCATTCGACATTTAGCGATTGAAGGGAATATCGGTTCAGGCAAGACCAGTTTAGCAACGGCTATTGCCCGGGATTTCAATGCGGCGCTTGTGTTGGAGCAGTTTGCAGACAATCCCTTTTTGCCTCAATTTTATGAAGAACCCGAGGTATACGCATTTGCTTTGGAGATGTCTTTTTTGGCAGAACGCTATCAACAGTTTAACGACCAAATGGCTCAAAAAGAACTGTTCAAAGATTTTGTGGTCAGTGACTACGACATACACAAATCACTGATATTTGCCCAAATCACCCTTAGAGAGGAGGAATATAAACTCTATAGAAGGTTCTTCCAAATGATGTATGCACAAGCCACTGGGCCAGACACCTATGTGTTTTTGCACCAAAACACGGAGCGTTTACTGTCTCAAATTGAACAAAGAGGTAGGGAATACGAACGAGGAATAGGCGCCGATTACCTGGAAAAAATCAACCAAAGTTATCACCGCTACCTGACCTCAACCCCTACTCCAGGAAGATTAGTGTTGGATGTTTCCGCGGTTGACTTTGTCAACAAACCGGAGGACTACCAGTGGATTACCCAAAAAATATTTGACCACGTGATCCGATCAACCCCTTATCAATCAGCTATTTAAAACAAAAAAGCCCAGTAAAACTGGGCCTTCATTTGGTTGATTAGTTTAGGTTTAGTTTGATAAACTTACTGCAATTAAAGGAATTGTGTTTAAAAATCCAAATTCTTTACTGCTTATGCGCTGACCACTGTCGAGCGCACTCCCACAAAATGATCCCAGCGCTGACCGACACGTTGAGCGAATGTTTGGTTCCCCATTGAGGGATTTCCAACACCCCATCACACAGCTCGATTACAGACTGCTGTACGCCGTCTACTTCATGGCCCAAAATAATCGCGTGTGGTTTGTCCGGATTCATCATCCAGTCACCTAACCTGTGGGATTGGTGTGCCTGTTCGAGCGCCCAGACTTGACACCCTTGCTCGCGAAGTTGGACCACAGCATCGTGCGTATCGGCCACATATCGCCAGTCCACACTTTCGGTGGCGCCCAGGGCGGTTTTATTGATGTCTTTGTGGGGAGGTGTAGCCGTAATGCCACACAAAATAAGTTCACTGACCAAAAAAGCGTCGGCACTGCGAAAAACAGACCCTATATTATTGAGCGAGCGCACATTGTCCAGCACCACGATTACAGGCATTTTTTCTGCCTGTTTAAAATCAGCTACCTCAAGACGAGGCAATTCATCCATTTGGCGTTTGACAAAGCGTTCATTCATCGGATAAAATCGTTTTGAGTTTGGGCGGAGCCGTTGAAAAATAGTACTTTGGTGCTTGGTTTTCCCAGACCATCTACTGGGGCAAATGTACACAGAAATCACCAATACTATGGCCCAGAAAGCCACGCCTTCACAGAAAACAAGTCCTTTGATGCAGCAATACAACGGCATTAAAGCACGCTATCCCGATGCGCTTTTGTTGTTTCGGGTGGGGGATTTCTACGAGACATTTGGGCAAGACGCTATCAAGGCCGCAGGTATTTTGGGAATTGTGCTCACCAAGAGAAATAATGGCTCCGACCAAACAGAACTGGCTGGATTCCCGCATCATTCGCTCCAAACTTACCTGCCCAAACTCGTTCAGTCAGGACTAAGAGTCGCTATTTGTGATCAATTAGAGGATCCAAAAACCACAAAAACCATTGTAAAACGAGGGGTTACTGAGTTGATTACCCCAGGGGTAGCCTTAAATGATGATTTGCAACAACCAAAAAATCAACGCTTTCTGGCGGCCGTTGTCCCCGAAAAAAACCAGTGGGGCCTATCCTTTTTGGATATATCTACGGGAGAGTTTTTATTGGCGCAAGGAAGCAGTCAAGCGATGGAACAACTGTTGCATCGGTTAAAGCCCGCTGAAGTGTTGATTCCCAAACAGCAAAAAAGGGGGTTGATGGATCAATTAGGTAATGCCTTCCACTATTTTGCGATGGACGACTGGGCCTTTTATCCTGAAGGTGCCCGTGAAAAATTGACACAGCACTTTAAAACCGCCTCCCTGAAAGGCTTTGGTGTGGAAGATGCCCCAGTGGGAATCACAGCTGCCGGTGTCATCCTTCACTACATGGACCAAACTCAGCACCATAAAATAAACCACATCAACCAACTCAAACGACTTTCGACAACTAACCACTTGTGGATGGACCGATTTACGTTGGAGAACTTGGAGGTATTGGCCCCAAAAACAGCACAAGGGGTTTCTCTTTATGAGGTTTTAGACCACACGGTGAGCGCCATGGGCGGTAGAATGTTGCGCCGTTGGATGGCTTTTCCACTGGTTGATATTCCTGCTATTGAGGCCAGACATGAGGTGGTTGAAGCATTGGTGAACGATGGAGAATTGCTCCATAGTTTAAGAGAACAACTGAGAATATTACCTGATTTAGAACGACTAGCTTCGAAAACTGCTACCCAAAAAATCGGCCCCAGAGAATTGAGAGCGCTCGGAGAAGCCTTAGGGCAAATCCCCGCCATGGAAGCCTCCTGGGCACACACCAAAATCGCTCAGTTCATGAACGGGAAAGACGCATTAATCGCCCTAAATGAGCTCAGCCACCTGCTGCTCAGCGAAATAAGCGATCAGGCCCCTACTTTCTTGGGCAAAGGTCCCGCCATTGCCTCAGGAGTTGATCCACAATTGGATGAACTCAGGGGACTAGCGACTAATGCCAAGGAGTACCTGCAAAAAATGGCAGAACGCGAGGCGGCCCGCACAGGAATTACCAGCTTAAAAATTACGGCCAACAACGTATTTGGGTACTATATTGAGGTGCGCAACACCCACAAAGACCGAGTACCCGA
>JALQVG010000112.1 GCA_023260435.1 Flavobacteriaceae bacterium
AGTCTCTATCCTGGGTCTGTGTACATGCCCTCCATTCACGCCCTAAGGGCATTGACTGACTACCTACTAGGTGATCTCTATTACCAAGTTCAATACCCCACACAAAATTTGGATCGCGCCAAGAGCCTGCTAGGGCACGCCCAATGCATCTCCCAAGGACTGAGTGTTTAATACTTAATTAATTTCTCTATGAAGACTATCCTGACGCTTCTAGCATGTTGGTTTACCTGCTTGACGACACAAGGTCAAATACACGACATAACCGTTCAAAGCAGCCCCACCGATCAACTGTTGATCGGGCTTCACATCCTGGACGAGCAAACAGTTTGGGCCAGTGGTACCGGCGCCACCGTAGTTTTCACCTCCGATGGAGGTCAATCATGGAATAAAGCCACCTGGGACAATGACCCAAAGCTACAGTTTCGGGATATTCACGGATTTAACGCCACTCAAGCCGTGGTGCTGAGTTCGGGCACTGGGGCTGATTCCAGAATCTACACGCTAGATACTTCTCAGAATTCTTGGCTGGAGGTATACCGAATGCCCCACGAAACAGGCTTTTTGGATGCATTGGGTTTTTGGGATGCCTCCCAGGGTATCGCTTACGGAGACGCTGTATCCGGCAAACCGTTTGTATTGATCACCTCGGATGGTGGACAAAACTGGTTAGAAGTACCTGGCGCATCATTGCCAGACGCAGGACCTGGAGAGGGAGGATTTGCCTCCAGTGGCACCAACATCGCCCTACCCGAGCCTGGGGTCGCTATCATCGGGACCGGCGCTGGTGGGAATGCGCGACTGCTGATCACCCAGGATTTCGGAAAAACATGGAGTACCAAAGAAACCCCCATGGTGAAAGGCGAGGCGGCCGGGATCACTTCTGTGCGTATGCTCGACGCCCAAAGGGGCATTATTGCTGGAGGAGACCTCGGACAGATGAACAGCTTTCTAGATCAGTTATTCCTCACCCAAGACCAAGGGGACACTTGGACAAAAATCAACTCCTCCAGGACCCCGGGACCCATTTATGGAAGCGCCCTTACACGTATCGGCCAAAGCGAAGTCTTAATCACCACGGGGCCCAAGGGAGCTCAAGTCACGGAGGATTGGGGACGCACCTGGCAACCCATCAGCGACCAAAACCTGTGGTCCACCGACCTACACCCTTCAGGGGTTGGGTACTTGGTGGGACAAAAAGGGATGATTTTGAAGTGGACGGTGGGGAAATAAGCAGGATTAAATCTAGAAGAACCTCGGTTTCACAATCGTTTTTTTGGTTTTCGGCAGGAGCTCGTACCGCACAAACACCTCGCTGGAGCTGCCCGTAAATTTACCAAAACGTCCCGTCTCTTTGTCGTAGCTGTATCCAAGCAGCAAATTCCGCTGCACCCTAAAGACCGCCAAGGCGCTCACCGATCCCGATAATCGGTACGATAGCCCCGCCTCTAAGATCTCCTGGTAACGCACATTGGCCGAGATGTCCATCTGAACATCCACGCCCTTGACATGTCTGAGTAAGAACGAGGGCTTAAACAGCAGATCATCGCCCATCGGGATCACCCTACCTGCCATCAAGTAGTAGTGCGCTCTGTCAGCTGCTAGGTAACTACTCGAACTCGACTGATCAAAGTGTTTGGTGGCCAATACCCCCGTGGTCGACACCCCGATGTACCCGCCTTGGTCGAAGTAAAACAGTCCCAAGCCCACATTGGGGGATAGTCGGTTATCAATATTGGTGGAGAACCAAGGATCCTGCGGATTGTACACATTCAGATCACTAAAGCGCACATCCAATAGATCGATCATCGGTTTAATCCCCAACGATAAAAACGAGGTCTCGTTTAGTCGAAGCATATAAGCCAAGTCCACTCCGATGCCTGTCTGACTCATAGGGCCTGTCTTTTGCTGAGCGATGCTCAGTCCATAGCTCAGTTTGTTGTCTCCCGGTCTTTGGTAGTTGAAGTACAGACTCTGGGGACTACCCTCAAGCTGATTCCACTGACTGCGGTACTGTAGGTAAACGATCTGCTCTGATCTAGTTCCTGTATAGGCCGTGTTCAGCGATGCCGGGTTGTACATATACTGAATAAACAATCCTTCCTGCTGGGCTGTAGCGGTAAAGGTCGTGATCAAGGCTAGGGTGTAAATTATCTTTCTTACCAAAAATATTTGTTCAGTCAAAATTGAGATATGCTCAAAGGCACTCAATACTTCAAACAAGATTAATTGGTTAAAATAGGTAGTTTATTGGACAATTGTTCTTAAATCAGTCCAATGGCATTAATATTAAGTCAAATGGAAATTGGCAAAAAGAGAGCTAAAAAAATTTTACCGTACAAATACCGTACAAATAATTGACCTAAAAAGAAAAAACCCCTGATAATCAAATGATTATCAGAGGCTTTTGCGGTCTGGACGGGACTCGAACCCGCGACCCCCTGCGTGACAGGCAGGTATTCTAACCAACTGAACTACCAAACCTCGCTAATGCGGATGCAAATATACACCGAATGATCACTTGCGCAAATTTATTCGTGATAATTATTGCGCTTTTTACTCGTTGATTACATAGCAGCCTCAATGGCAGCTACATAGGCTTGTTTTGGAGATACACCAACCTTGCGGTCAACGATTTCTCCATTTTTAAATACCAATACAGTAGGGATGTTGCGCACACCAAATTGGGCGGCGTATTGTTGGTGGGCATCTACGTCCACTTTTCCTACCACTGCTTTTCCTTCAAACTCAGCGCTGATTTCTTCGATGATGGGTCCAACCATGCGGCAAGGTCCACACCATGCTGCCCAAAAATCCACCAATACAGGTTTGTCGCTTTTCAATACCACTTCCTCAAAGGAAGCATCTGTAATTTCTAGTGCCATATTCAAAAAATTAGGTGACAAAGTTAGTTATTATTTTGGTGGTATTTGCCTAGCAAAAACCTAATTACTTCAAATGAGGTACCACGCCGCATTCAGCCAAAGCATCCAGCAATTGAGGTTGAACATCCACTTTAAGGCGTCTGGAGGAAAGGTGCAACTTAACTTCCTCTTCTTGATCATAGACCACTACTTGAACAGTCTTATCCCCAGGATGAGTATCGATAAGTCCCTTGAGTTTTTGGGTCAGCTCAGGGGTAATGTCCTCTTGACGTATGTTGAGGGTAACTTTTTTGGCCAGTTGACCGAGCACATCTTGAAGCAACATGACATGCTGGAACTGCAATCTCGGCTCACCCTGTTGCTGGGTATCTCTGTTGACCCAACCCTCGCGTACCGAAACCCGAATAAACAGAAATTCATTGGGGTTGAAAAAGTGCTTAAACTTCAGGTACTCCTCGCCGTACAGACGGAACTCATGGGTGTCGTTGTAGTCTTCTAGGACGAGTGAGCCCCAACCTTTGCCGTTGCGGGCCACAAAATGTTGGGCTGATGTGACGACACCACCGACAGAAAACTCGCGATTGACCAAGGCGGAAAGGTCTTGGAAATCTCCGATGGCAGCATTGCAGAAGTTGTTTAACGTGTGTTTGTAATCGTCCAAGGGGTGGCCGGAAAGGTAAATCCCTACGACCTCGCGTTCGCGTTTTAACTTCTCCATGGTCCCCCACTCCGTGCAGGGAGGCACTTGTGGTTCGGGAATCTGAACTTCAGAGGCGTCCCCAAAAAGACTCACCTGAGCTGAATTCAAATTTTCTTGAAATTTAGCTCCATAGCGCATCACTTTCTCCAAAAAGGTAACCCCCTCATCGACAGCATCAAAATACTGAGCGCGATGCACCCCGCCAAACGAATCAAATCCACCGGCATAGGCTAGGTTTTCAAAGGCCTTCTTATTGGCTGCCCTGAGGTCAATCCGCTTGGCTAGGTCAAACACCGAGCGGAAGGGACCGTTATTTTTACGTTCCTCTACAATGGTTTCTACGGCGGCGCGTCCCACCCCTTTGATCGCCCCCATACCAAAACGGATAGCGTTTTGGGCGTTCACCGCAAACTTATAATAGGATTCGTTGACGTCTGGCCCAAGTACGTGGAGCCCCATGCGGCGACACTCCTCCATAAAAAAAGTGACCTGCTTGATGTCGTTCATGTTGTTGGACAGAACGGCTGCCATGTATTCGGCGGGGTAATGCGCCTTTAGGTAAGCTGTCTGATAAGCGATATAAGCATAGCAGGTAGAGTGACTTTTATTAAACGCATACGAGGCAAATGCCTCCCAGTCCTTCCATATCTTCTCCAATACCTCCGCAGGATGACCTTTCGCTTGACCTCCTTCAATAAACTTCGGCTTCAGCTTCTCCAACAGCGCGAAGATTTTTTTCCCCATCGCCTTGCGCAAAACATCGGCCTCACCCTTGGTAAAGCCGGCCAGACGCTGGGACAGCAACATCACCTGCTCTTGGTACACGGTGATTCCGTAGGTTTCTTTGAGGTTGTCCTCCATTTCAGGGAGGTCGTAGATAATGGGCTCCCGTCCGTGTTTGCGGGCGATAAAACTGGGAATGTACTCCAATGGACCGGGGCGATATAGGGCATTCATCGCAATCAGGTCATCAAACACCGTGGGTTTAAGGTCCTTGAGGTGCTTTTGCATCCCGGGGGATTCGTATTGGAAAATCCCCACAGTCTCCCCTTTTTGAAATAATTCATAGGTCTTTTCATCATCTAGAGGAAAAGAATCAGGATCCAGCGTTATTCCGTGTTTGGCCTGAACAATCTTGACGGTATCCTTGATCAAGGTCAAGGTCTTAAGTCCGAGAAAGTCCATTTTTAGAAGACCTGCGCTCTCCACCACCGAGTTGTCAAACTGAGTGACGTATAAATCAGAATCCTTGGCCGTAGCTACAGGGACAAACTTAGTGATGTCATCGGGCGTGATAATCACCCCACAGGCGTGAATACCCGTATTTCTGAGGGAACCTTCCAATACCTGGGCCATACGCAGCGTCTGACCTTGAAGGTTGGACTGCTTGGACGCGTCGATCAGCTCCATCACATTGGTGTACTCCTCTGAGCGAAATGCCTCTTTGAGCTGTGCCTCAGTGCCCGAAAAAATCTTGTCGAGCTTGGACATGTTGGGAATCAGCTTGGCCAGGCGATCGGCATCTGAAAGTGGCAGATCCAGTACCCTGGCTGTGTCTCGAATGGAAGACTTGGCCGCCATGGTGCCATAAGTCACGATTTGAGCCACCTGAGAAGCCCCGTACTTTTGAATCACATAATCCATCACTTTTCCCCTGCCCTCATCGTCAAAATCGATGTCGATATCCGGCATGGATACCCGATCTGGGTTGAGAAAACGCTCAAACAGCAAATCGTATTTTATGGGATCAATATTGGTAATTTTCAAGCAGTATGCGACCACAGAGCCCGCTGCTGATCCCCTACCTGGACCCACGGACACCCCCATAGCACGGGCTTCGCGGATAAAATCCTCGACAATCAAAAAATACCCTGGATAACCGGAATTGGCGATGATCGAAAGTTCAAAGTCAATGCGCTCCACAATGGGTTCACTTAGCGGAGTGCCATACCTCAGCGCAGCGCCTTGATAGGTCAAATGACGCAAATAGGCATTTTCACCACGCTTACCGCCATCTGACAGGTCTTCAGCTACCTGAAACTCATCGGGGATAGCAAACTTGGGCAACAACACCTCCCGAGCCAGGTCATAGGCTTCCACTTCCTCGGCAATTTTAACGGTGTTGGTGATCGCCTCAGGTACGTCCGTAAACAAAGCGGCCATTTCCTGTGCAGACTTAAAGTAATACTCATCATTGGGTAACCCATAGCGATAACCACGACCCCTCCCGATAGGCGTGTCCTTTTTCTCGCCATCCTTGACACACAACAACACATCGTGGGCCTCCGCATCTTTTTGCTGGATGTAGAAAGTGTTGTTGGTAGCCACCAGGGGCAAATCATGTTTTTTCGACCACTCGATGAGCACTTCATTGACCCGGTCCTCATCGGGTTGATGATGTCGATTGAGTTCTAAATACAAGTTTGGCCCAAAAACTTCTTTCCACCACAAAAGCGCCTGCTCCGCTTGGTTCAGACCTACGTTCAAAATTTTGGCAGGGACCTCCCCATACAGGTTTCCCGTAAGCACAATCAATCCCTCACTATACTGTGCTACAATTTTTTTATCGATTCTGGGAACGTAATAAAATCCCTCGATGTAGGCAATCGAGGACATCTTGATCAGGTTTTCATATCCTTGCTTATTCTTGGCCAGGAAAACTACCTGATATCCGTTGTCTTTCTGGTTTTTATTGCTCAAGTCTTCACAAACCTGAAGCGCGCAACCCAAAATAGGCTTGAGTGGCTTTCGATCGTCCCCAGATTCCGGTTCTTTTGGCAAGCTGCCGTTGTAGTCTTTAACCGCTTTGACAAAATGAAATGCCCCCATCAAATTACCTGTATCCGTCAAAGCGACAGCGGGCATTTGACCTTGTGCAGCGGCATTCACCAAATCCTTGATGCTCGCCGTGGACTGAAGCACGGAGAATTGACTGTGGTTGTGCAGGTGAACAAAGGGGGTATTGGCCTCAAGTACTACAGGAGGACTTTGGGTATCGAGGTGTTCAGGCCCCGAAGCTGAAGCTGTTTTCTTTTGGGCTTGTGCGATACGCGCAGAAGCCTCTTTAAGGTTTTGGTGGTTGTGTTCTATCGCCGATACGGGTCCAGTAAATACTTCACCCAACAATTCAAAATACCCTGCAGGAGCTTTGAGTTCTTCCAGAGAATACACGCGGGTTCGGACCAGTTCGAAAAAACAACGGGTAGTCGCGGCTACGTCGGCAGTCGCGTTGTGCGCTTCCTCAAAGGGGGTCTCAAATAAGTGGGCGTGTAGTTCGGTAAGCGTGGGTAGTTTAAATCTGCCCCCTCTTCCACCGGGAATCTGACACAGCGAGGCGGTTTGCTCCGTACACGTATCTAAGATGGGAAGATCTAACAACAGATTTTTTTCCTGCAAGCGGAAAAATTCCGCTCCCATTATGTTACAGTCAAAACCGACATTGTGCCCTACAACAAATGAGGTGCGTGCAAGAGCAGCCGAGAAGCTGGCCAACGCCTGTTGGATGGAAACTCCTTCCGCTTTGGCCAATTCTGTAGAAATTCCATGTATTTGCTGGGATTCAAAGGGAATGTCGAATCCGTCTGGAGCAATCAAAAAATCTTGACGCTCGATCAGTTGCCCCATGTGGTCGTGCAACTGCCATGCGATCTGGACACAGCGAGGCCAATTCTCTACGTCAGAGATCGGTGCCGTCCAGGACTTGGGTAGCCCGGTGGTTTCCGTGTCAAATATCAAATACATAGCGTTGATTTTGCGAGGGAATAAAATTAAAGAAAACAGACCAACCTCTACCCAGACGTTTAGAGTACTTATTAACGATTATCCCGGAAAACGCCGTGAACTAAAAATCAGACACACCCACTTGGTATTTCTATAAAAAAGGGTATATTTGCAGCCGCTTAATTGCAAAAAAGAATTAATAACCCGAGGTCGAGGACCTCAAAAATTAATGTGATATGCCAGTACGTATTAGATTACAAAGACACGGTAAAAAAGGTAAACCATTTTTCTGGATCGTTGCTGCAGACGCGCGAGCTAAAAGAGATGGTAAATTCCTAGACAAAATCGGAACTTACAACCCAAACACAAATCCTGCGACCATCGACTTGAATGTAGATTCAGCAGTACAGTGGTTGAACAATGGTGCCCAGCCTTCTGAAACAGCCAAAAGATTACTTTCTTACAAAGGAGCTTTATTGAAGCATCACCTACAAGGCGGTGTGGCTAAAGGCGCTTTAACACAAGAACAAGCAGACGCTAAGTTTGCCGCTTGGGTCGCTGAAAAAGAACAAGCTGTTGCTGGTAAAGTAGCTGGTCTAACTAAAGATCAAGCGGCTGCTAAAGCAAAAGCTCTTGAAGCTGAAAAAGCAGTAAACCAAGCGCGTATCGACGCAGCACAAGCTGCCGTTGCCGCTGCTGAGGCTCCTGCCGAGGAAGTAGCTGAAGAGGTGGCTGAAGAAGTAGTCGCTGAAGAGGCTGCTGCTGAGGAAGCTCCTGCCGCTGAAGAGGCCACTGAAGAAGAGGCCACTGAAGAAGAGGCTTAATCAGCACAAAGAGATGAAAGAATCCGAGTGTTTCTACGTAGGTAAAATAGTCTCTAAATACAGTTTTAAAGGGGAAGTCCTGGTCAAACTTGACTCTGACGACCCAGAAATATACGAAGATCTGGAATCAGTATTTGTCTCGCTAAGAGGCAGTCTGGTTCCATTTTTTTTGGAGCGCAGCACCCTGCACAAATCAGATCTTTTACGCGTGCGGTTTGAAGGAGTCGCCAGCGAGGCAGATGCTGATGCGCTGATGGGCTCTAAACTCTTCCTACCCTTATCGCTCCTACCTCCCTTGAGCGGTAATAAGTTTTACTACCACGAAGTGATTGGATTTGCCGTAGTTGATCGCGTGCATGGAAATGTAGGTCAAATCACGACCATCAACGACAATACCGCCCAAGCACTTATGGTGGTGGAACACCCCAGCGGCAAGGAACTCTTGTTACCGGTCACCGATGAAGTGATCGTTTTGGTGGACAGAACACAGAAAACCATGGAGGTACATGCCCCCGAGGGCCTGATTGAACTCTACATAGAAGGCTAATACCTCATGTCCGCTCCGTTCAGGTTTAAAGAATTTACCGTACACCAAGACCGTTGTGCCATGAAAGTAGGCACAGACGGGGTACTTCTCGGAGCTTGGGCCCCGGTTGAAAATGCCGAACGCCTACTGGATATTGGGGCAGGCACCGGCTTGGTCGCTTTGATGTTGGCTCAGCGCAGTGAGGCTGAGGTCATTGATGCTATCGAAATCGAAGAAGAAGCTTTTGAGCAATGTGTGGAAAATTTTGAGCACAGCCCTTGGGGCGATCGTTTGTTCTGTTTCCACGGAGACATCCAAGAACTAGCCGAAGAAGCCGACGCTCCCTACGACTTGATCACCTGTAACCCTCCTTTTTTTGAAACCGTACCAGGCGAGGTGGATGCGCGCGCTCGCGCGCGCCAAAAGCATAGCCTGGATTACGAAACCTTAATCTCTTGCGCTGAAGCCTTGATGAGTGAGCAAGGGACACTGGCCCTAATCGCCCCATATGCCGACCAAGAGTCCCTGATCTACTGCGCCGCCACTTTCTGTTTATTTCCCCAGAGAATTACCGAAGTGTGGGGAAATCCTAAAAGTGGACCAAAAAGGGTGCTGATAGCGTTTCAGCGGCACCCATCAGAAGCTCTAATCGATCAACTGATCATCGAGCAGGAAAGACACCAATACACGGAGGCGTACCAGGCGCTCACCCGTGATTTTTACCTTAAAATGTAACAATTGACTGATTAATTGTTACATTTCTTTGCGTACATTTGGGTAAAATCAACTGCATGAAACCCGATTTGTTCGAAGCCCCCGACTACTACTCTATGGATGATTTGCTCAACGAAGAGCATAAATTAGTGCGTGATACAGCTCGTGCTTGGGTAAAAAGGGCGGTAAGCCCGATCATCGAAGACTATGCCCAGCGCGCTGAGTTTCCTAAAGAAATACTTCATGGCTTGGCGGAAATTGGCGCTTTTGGCCCAACGATTCCAGAAAATTATGGAGGTGCTGGGTTAGACAACATCAGCTACGGATTGATCATGCAAGAAATTGAACGCGGGGACAGCGGCGTGCGGTCCACAGCCTCGGTTCAATCCTCCCTTGTGATGTACCCGATTTGGGCCTATGGATCTGAGGAGCAAAAACAAAAGTATTTGCCCAAGCTAGCTACGGGAGAACTTATGGGATGCTTTGGTTTGACGGAACCGAATCACGGGTCAAACCCAGGTGGGATGACCACACATTTCAAAGATGCAGGAGACCACTATGTGCTCAACGGCGCTAAAATGTGGATTTCCAATGCGCCTTTTGCCGACATAGCCGTTGTATGGGCCAAAAATGAAGCGGGACGGATCAAAGGGTTAATCGTCGAACGAGGCGACCCAGGATTCAGCACCCCAGAAACCCACAACAAATGGTCGCTTAGGGCCTCCGCTACTGGAGAACTCATCTTTGACAACGTCAAAGTTCCCAAGGAAAATCTGTTGCCAGGCAAGGATGGACTGGGCGCCCCACTGGGTTGTTTGGATTCTGCGCGCTACGGAATTGCTTGGGGCGCCATTGGTGCTGCCATGGACTGCTACGACACGGCGCTTAGGTATGCCAAAGAACGAGAGCAGTTTGGAAAACCGATAGCCGCCACCCAATTGCAGCAAAAGAAACTCGCGGAAATGATTACCGAGATCACGAAAGCGCAGCTATTGGCTTTAAGGCTCGGTCAACTAAAAAATGAGGGGAAAGCTACTTCGGCGCAGATCTCCATGGCCAAAAGAAACAACGTGGAAATGGCCTTGGAAGTTGCCCGCAACGCCCGCCAGATGTTGGGCGGAATGGGCATTACCGGTGAATACTCCATCATGCGCCACATGATGAACTTGGAGTCTGTTGTGACCTATGAGGGCACCCACGACATTCATTTACTCATCACGGGGCTAGATATCACAGGACACCAAGCTTTTTCCTAAGCTACTCTAGGGGGTACACCAACGCTCTTTCGCTTTTTGCGCCTCTGGATATCCAATGCTTATCGAAGAGTCCAACAGCGCACAAGCCTCCGCTTTGCGTCCCAAATTGATCAAAGCCAATGCCTTGATGTATTCGGACTTACCTGTGCCCGGTTTGAATTGGAGGATTACTTGATCAAAAAAAGGCAAAGCGCGCCCCCAATCCCCCATGGAAAAATAAGCAGCGCCCGTATTTTCCACATAGGAATATTCTAAAGGATCCAGCGCAGAAGCTTTTTGCAGCAAGGCAGCGGCGGCAGCGTATTGGCCCTGTCCAAACAAGGCATTTCCTTGTTGAGCAGTTGCATAGGCCTCATCCACCCTGGCTTTACCCAACACGACTAACTTGTGCAACACCTTGAAATCTTTGTTGTCTGGATATCGGTTCTTGGCCGTTTCAGCAATAACTCTAAGGTCCGAGCGTCCTGGAGACATTACCTGGGTAGCGGCTACCAAGAAATTACGCCAGGCCCCTTCATCTCTCTTGACACTGTCCTGGAGAAAAATGCGCATCACCTCGGTAGAGTCTTTAAACCTGACCAAGTGGTTTAAATAATTGCCAAAATGCTGAGGAATCGGCAGTTTTTCGTAGGCTATTCGGCTGTATTTTAGGGCGGAATCCCACTGTTGAAGCGGCAATGACGTAATAAAAGTCATGACATTTCTGCTTAATCCTTTGATTCCTCGATATAGGATTTCTGGCCCCTCTGAATGAATAGAGTGGTCACCACCTACTGCATGTCCAAAGGCACCAGCTTGTCTCAATACATCTTCACGATTGGTTACCATCGAACCCATTAATGGAAGTAATGCGTTTGCTGTTTTTAATTGGTCTATTTTACTACTTGAATCTACAATGATTGCTGAACTTG
>JALQVG010000024.1 GCA_023260435.1 Flavobacteriaceae bacterium
AGTAAAAATTTTCAAGCTATCAAAGGGTAACTATAGTAAGAGGCTTTAAGCCTCTTTTTTGTTTCGAAATGGGTTGAATCAATAAAAGAAGACAGATTGATTTTAAGGAAATCCGTTTTACGTCAAATAAAAATTGACTGCCTCAGGACTGCCAATTCTGCTGGCAGTGGACTGACTGTGATGAAGAAAAATCAGTATTTTAGCTTCAGTATAATGTTCTGATTTATTGTCAGTGGATTGGAGAAATAATTAAAGAATCCTTTGCGTCACTAACAAAAAAAGCCCTCCAATGGAAGGCTTTATGTTAGTGATCGCGAAAGGATTCGAACCTTTGACCGTCTGCTTAGAAGGCAGATGCTCTATCCAGCTGAGCTACGCGACCTTTGTCGGGGTGGCAGGATTCGAACCTGCGGCCTCCGCGTCCCAAACGCGGCGCGATAACCGGGCTACGCTACACCCCGAATGATCATCGCTGATAAAATTTGCGGAGAGACAGGGACTCGAACCCTGGCGACAGTTACCCGTCGACAGATTAGCAATCTGCTCCGTTACCACTCCGGCACCTCTCCTAAACAGTAAAAATGCGTAAAAACGCGGATGCAAATGTACTTTATTAAACAGATACTACCCAAATTTTTTTCTTCTTTTTTGGAAATCCACAGGACACTGTAACATAACGGCATTCCATGCGTCTTTTTAAAAATTTGTTTGCATGAAATATCCCTTTTTCCTTTTGCTTTTACCCTTGATTGGTTGGTCTCAAAATCCAAAAATTACCTTGGATGGTGTTGTTCAACCCAAGGAATGGGAGGGGGCTCAAAAACACTTGATTCAGTATGAGTTTGATCCAGGGGATAATGTATCCTCGGTGAACAAAACCGAAGCGTGGATAACTTATTCGGCCACTGATTTGTATGTGGGTTTTATCGCCTATGGAAATATGTCGGAATTGCGTTCATCCATTAGAAATAGAGATGAAGCATGGCAGGATGATTTTGTGATGATTGGACTGGATACTTTTGGAGATGGAAGGTTTTTGGTCAATGCGGGGGCCAACGCTGCAGGTAGTCAACTCGATATGAAGTTGACGGCTTCTGGGGAAGATGATCCGAACTACAACATCAATTTTGTGTCCAAGGCATCTATACATGAAAACAGTTACCACGTCGAATTACAAATACCGTTCTCTTCATTGCAGTTTACCCAATCGGAGGAAATGGATTGGAAGATTGTTTTGTATCGATCGACCTTCGTTGGCGGTGCTCGAAGTCAAAATTTCCAATTTCCATTAAATCGAGACAATCCTTGCCTTCCGTGTCAATCACCCACACATCTGCTGCTTAAAGGAGTTAAGTCGACCAAAAGAGCTCAGTTGATCCCTTATGTTTTTGGGGGGCAGTCCGGAGCGAGGAATGCGGGTGATTTCAGCATGGACGGACCAAGAGGAAGCGTTGGATTAAGCGGACTTTTTGATTTGTCGCCAACTACATCACTGGAAGTTGCTTTCAATCCTGACTTTTCTCAGGTAGAAGCAGACGTCTCTCAGATTACCGTTAACAATACATTTGCCATAGCCTTTCCGGAACGTCGCCCGTATTTTAATGAGGGAAATGACTTGATTCAGACAGAACTCTCTACGGTTTATACTCGAGCGATAAATCAACCTATTTTTTCTTCTAAATTAATTGCACAAGGTGCCAAGCAAAGAACGTACTGGTTGACTGCTTATGATGAGGTTTCGCCCTATTTAATCCCATCCAGATACACGACTTACACGGCAGAGGGTGGAGCTTCTTATGCCTCAATTTTTAGAACCCAACGCATGTTTAAAAACAGTTCGAGTCTTGGGTTTTTATCCACTCACCGATTTTTTTCTCAGGGAGGATCGGGCCATACTATAGGCCTAGATGGCACCTATCGATTTCCCAAGACGTATACGGCAGGATTTGAGTACAACCAGAGCATTCATCATGAGCCTATAGCTGATTGGTTTACTACGAGCCAACGGATAGGAGGCTATACCGTTGATTTGGACGGGGAAACACAGAATGGGGCCTCAGGATTGGTTTATCTTGCCAGAAATACACGTAATTGGAACTCAGGGGTCTCGTTTTTTTCTATGAGTCCTCACTACCAGACACCCTTGGGATTTACCAACCAAAACGATGCTCAAGTACTCAATTTGAGGCACAGGTACACACATTTTTTTAAACCTGACCAAGCTTGGAAACAATTAGAGGCGGGAATTCGTTTTGAGGATGTTCGCACCACATCAGGGATGAAACGTTTTCAGTCACTTAATTTTCAAACGGTGTTGGGTTGGTCTAATGGAATGCTCACAGAAATCAGCCATCGAATTATTCCTTATGAAGAGTTTGATGGTTATTTAGGCGAGGATCTGAGCATGAGCAGTATCTTTTTTAGATTTAATCCAGGCGAGCGAATCAATATGAGGTTGTTTTCTGAACAAGGAAATCAGATTTATTACAACGCAGATTCACCCGTTGTAGGTCACGCTCTTTTTATCGGAAGTTTCAACGATTTTCAATGGGGAAATCAACTTAAATTAAGCCCCAGTTTAAGGTATTCTGAGATGAAATCCATCGATGGAACTGAGGTGTATTACAGTGGAATGATCATGCGATTAAACGCTGATTTCCAAATAAATAAGGATTTTTCATTTCGGCTTGTTGGGGAGGCCAACAACTTCAGTGACACCTCATTTGTTCAAGCTTTGCTCAAATGGAACCCAAATCCGTTCACTATAGGATATATAGGGGCCACTAATGGCTATTCTTATACTGAGCCAGGGTACGGGTACAAGATTGACACCGCTCAATTATACATGAAACTACAGTACCTATTTGATCTATAATTCTGTATTTCTTTGAACAGAGACCCTGAAGGAAGGAGTTGAGTGATTGTTGGGCTTAGCGTCGTTTGGCATGGCTAGTTCATTGCCATCGCGCAATGCTCTGTAGTGCGGGGATAGAATTTCAATTCCTGCTTCGATGCAGCTGTCTTGAATGTTTTGATGCAGCTCTGAGTAGATGGATGCTTGTTGGTTAGGGTGTTGGGTGTATCCGTTGATTTGGTAGGCTATATAAAAATCATCCAGACTTGTTTGCAGCACAAATGGTGCAGGTTGATCGAGGATTAAATTTGTTTTGTTAGCTGCATGGATCAGCGCTTGATGCACTTCTCTCCAAGGTACATCATAGCCAATGGTCACCGTTGAGTGTAGGATAAGCCCTTTGTCTTTGGCTTCAGCGCTGTAGTTGATCGTATGGCTATTCATCACTGATGCATTTGGGATCGAAATCAACTCATTTTTAATCGTTTTAATGCGAGTCACCAACATATTTTTTTCAACGACATCCCCAACGGTATCACCGATGCGCACTCGGTCGCCAATGTGAAACAGTCGCATATAAGTCAACACGATACCCGCCACTATATTGCTTAAGGAACCAGCGGAACCAAAGGTGAATAGGAATCCTAAAAACACAGATACACCCTGAAATACAGGAGAGTCGCTTCCAGGCAAATAAGGGAAAATAACCACGAAAGTAAATGCAATGAGTAGCACCCTAGCTATTTGGAAGGTGGGTGTGGCCCAATCGGGATAAAACCCATTGATTTTCAAGTGACCTAACTTTATCTCCTCTTTGAGGTAACTAATGCCCATCAGTGCATAACGCGCTACCAACGAAATCACGATTATGGTCATCAAGTTGGGTAAAAAATCCCATAAACCATACCCAATACGTTTTAGTGGATCGAGTATGTACTGGAATAGAGTTTGAGCTAGCTGTTGAGATTGAGGAAATAAGCCGAAAACAACAGGGAGCGCCAAATAAACCAATAAGGCTAAAATGATGATTTTTACGATTTTGATCCCCCACAAATAAATATTCACCTGTTTTTGGGCATCGAGTAGCGCGTAATCATTCCATTTGATACCGTGAATACTCGTGTCTTTTTTGAGTTCGATTTGATGGGATAACCATTTAAAAAATCGGTTGATGTATTTGACCATCACAAGCACCAGTGTCAACACCAACAGGGCCAATCCTAATTTCTTAAGCCACAGTGACCAGTCATTATCCGCATGGTATTGATTCAGGGATTTAACCACTGATATCCAGTGTTCTTGGGCGAGTTGTTCTGCGTTCATCCCAGAGTTTACGGTATCTTGTGGCTGAACGGTTGCTAAGACTAGTTCGCGGTAAACCAGGTCAATGTTTTGACCGTTTTGACGTAGCTTGAGCTGTGGAGCGTTCCATTGGGTGTCTTTTGATAGGCTCTTAAGGTGCTCGGTAACTGCCGAAGCACGATCTGAAGGGCTAAATATGCCCGAGGGCGATGAAATAACCCACAGGGTGTCTTTAGCAGGACCTATAGCGTAGGCCTTTTGGTCGTAGTTTTGGGCAAACGAAGTAGAGGTGAAAATTAGTATAACAGAGACAAGCAGGAATCTTAGTAACATAAGGCTCATTTTTTCAAAGATACAAAATTGATCAAGTCGTTTTTTCTGCCTCTATAACCACTTGAGTGCCGATCCAGTCTGTGGTGAAAAACAAATAACGCGGGCCACCATCGGAGATTTGGTGTTTTTTCTTGATTTGAGGAGGATCCCATGAGAAATTTTTGCATTTCACGTTAGCTTTTTGTCCTTTAAGCCAAGGGAATAAGGATTTTTTATAGGGATGTATCTCCTTAATTATATAGGTGTTCCCAGGGAAATCTATGAGTTGATCATGGGTATACCAATGAGTATTGAGGCTTATTTTGGTCAGGTTGTAGTTCGAGCTTATCCAAGAAAAAACACCTAGTTTCATTAAAGAAGCCATGGGTTCGTATAGGTATTTTCCCATGGGGCCTTGTGTGGCTTGGGCGTTTTTTACTTCTTCCCAATCCATGGAAACCGATCGTGTTTGGGTTTGAATATCCACGGCAAATAACCGGGGATTTCCCTGGTGGTTTTTTTTGAGTAGCCAAAGTACTTCTTTCACTTCATTTTTCACTGAAACAACATGTATTTCAGCAGTTTGAGGCATTTCTTTTAAACCAGAACTTATATCTAAAAAAGGAGCGGTTTTCACCAAAATAACCGATGTTTTTTGCCATAGTTTTGGACTTAATTCAATCAGATTTGGTGTGCAATCCGAAAGCAAAAAAACACGCTTTTGATGGGTGTCTCTTCTGGATGGATCCAGATAAACTACGCTCACTTCTTCCTTATGTTCGATCCAATTTTCCGCTTCCTCATTTTGGCAATCTACACGTTCACTCAAGGCCAGTACCTGCATATTATGTTTAACAAGGGCGCTGAGTTCCGCATTTCGCTCGACGTGGGTCACCCGTTCAAACCTTTGGGCAAATGCCCAGGTGTCCACACCTAAACCTCCAGAAAGATCCCAGAGAGTATGACCGCTGACCAGGCTCGCTTTATACTGAGCTGTCGCTTCAGAGGAGGATTGTTCTAGATTTAATTTTGGGGGATAGATCAAACCCCATACGGCAAACCAGGACGGTACTTTCACCGCCATGGTCCTCAACCCCTCTATTTGTTGGGCGCATTCTAGGGAGGTAACCTCTGGCCACGGAGACTTTTTCAAGGCAATGCTTTGGGGTTCTTGGTCGATATGTTTCCTGAGCCACTCTTGGCAGACGTCCGTAGCTAGCCGCTTATTTAACATCAGACCCTTGGTTGAAGTGGGTAATGGCCCAAGCTGTGGCAGCCCATATTCCCGCAGTTTCAGTTCTCAATCTTGTGGTGCCCAAGGAACATGTTTTCCATCCACAACTTTTTGCCAAAGCAATTTCTCGGGAGGAGAAATCGCCCTCAGGGCCGATGATAATCAATCCTTTTGGGGTGTTTTGTATCAGGGAGGGCCATGGATTTTTTTCAGAATCGTCCGCGCAATGCGCCATAACCCCATCAGGGTGTTGTTGAATAAAATCATCCACAGAAGTTAACTCATCCAATTGGGGAACGAATGTAGTTAGCGACTGCTTGGCCGCAGATAGCAATATGCGATTCATGCGATCCGGGTTGATTTGTTTCCGCTCTGATTGATCACACAACAAAGGCGTGATTCGCTGAATTCCAATTTCAGTAGATTTTTCAAGAAACCACTCAAACCGCTCATTCATTTTGGTGGGTGCTATGGCTATGTGCAAGGGATTTTTTGAAGCAGGTGTTTGGGTGGTATTGATAACCTCAAGGCTTACTTCTTTATGGCTTTGGGAGGTAATAATTCCTGTGCCGATCAGGCCTTTTCCATTAAACAGGTCAATTTGTTCGCCCATTTTCTTGCGCAGTACTTTCACAGCGTGTTGTGATTCATCAGGAGAAAGGTGGCAGAACGAATGTTCAGCGGACAGATCTGGTGCGTAAAATAATTGCATTATATCGGGTAGCGTGCTTGAGCGCTGATGTTTTGAGCGCTAAATTGACCTTCAAGATATTTAAAATAACCAACAATACCAATCATGGCGGCATTGTCGGTACAGTACTCGAAAGGAGGTATAAAGGTGGTCCATCCAGCAGCTGAGCCTTCATTTTTCAAGGCATTTCTAACCCCAGAGTTGGCGGAAACGCCCCCGCCAATAGCGACTTGAGTGATCCCTGTCTGCGCGACAGCTGCGTGAATTTTTTTCATTAAAATCGATACAATGGTGTGTTGTATGGACGCGCACAAATCAGCCCTGTGTTGGTCTATGAAGTGTTGGTTTTTGGCAGTTTGTTCTTGAATGAAATATAAAATACTTGTTTTTAATCCACTAAAGCTAAAGTCCAATCCTCCCACCTTAGGCATGGGAAAATTGAATGCATGGGGATTTCCAGATTGTGCCCATTGATCGATTAGCGGTCCACCCGGGTAGTCAAATCCCAATATTTTTGCTGATTTGTCAAAGGCTTCGCCAATGGCGTCGTCCAATGTTTCACCGATGACTTTAAAGTTGAATGGACTGTGCACTTCAATGATTTGTGTGTGTCCACCACTGATGGTCACGGCCAAAAAGGGAAACTCAGGGATTTCTCGAGGGGTTTGATCTTCAATAAAGTGAGCCAAAACATGCCCTTGCAAGTGATTTACCTCAATTAGTGGAATGTTCCAGCCAAGGGCCAAAGATTTGGCAAATGAGGTGCCGACCAACAATGATCCCAAAAGTCCAGGACCGCGTGTAAAAGCGATGGCGGATAGATCTTTTTTGTCGATATTTGCTTGAGCAATGGCTTGGTGTACCACAGGTACGATGTGCTGTTGATGGGCTCTTGACGCTAGTTCTGGAACTACGCCTCCATAGGCTTGGTGTACGGATTGGCCAGCGGTGGTTAAACTCAGTTTACGCCGATCGCACATCACAGCACAGGAAGTATCGTCACAGGATGATTCTATGGCGAGCAGGTACACTGGTTTATTGTTCATTGTTTTGGAATCAGTTTACAAAGGTAATACATAGGTCGGTATCAAAAAATGGAGCAACATAGTAGGTAGGGTGCTGGCTTTTGCCATGGTATTTCTATTAGTTTTTGCCCTGTTTTTTTCAATTCCACAAGTGCAAACGTATGCGGCACAGTGGTTGACCAAAAAGTTAGAGGAACAGTACGGAATCAGTATTTCTCTCGCTCATGTCAGGTTAAGACCGATTCAAGGCGCTTTCGATGCCCGCGATATTGTGTTGTTTGATCGCGCAAAGGATACCCTTTTTTATGCTCATAATTTGTCGGTCTCTGGAATTGACTTGAATGGGTTGACCCATGGCCAAACCAGGCTTGGCTACGTTTCTTTGGAAAAATTCTTTCTGGACATCCAATATCATCCTGGTGATTCATTGCATTCCCTAAATCGTTTCTTGGCAGAACTACCTCAATCAACAGACACCACGGAAACAGCTTTTTTTGGGGCTGTCGTGTCCTTAAATCAGGGTCAAGTGCGGGTAGGAGATAACCGTCCTTCGAATGCCCTTAAATCTGCGCCCCTGATCGTGGATATTGAATCACTACAGGCGGCTCAACTGACCATGGAATCAGGAGTGTTTAACGCAGAGATCCAATCCTTATCAGCGGATTTTAGCCCTTGGACATCCCTAAGATCCCTAAGCGGTCAATTGACCATAGATCAAGACAGAATAGCCCTTAACCAGCTATTGTTGCGCACACCTAAATCTAATTTTCAAGGGAATGTATCTCTATTTGATCCCAAATCATCCTCAGAGGCATATATCCAAAGAGCTATATGGCATGTTGATGCCCAGTCACTTAATTTGGATACGGATGAGCTCAATGTTTGGGCTGACTATTTTGGAGCAAAACAAACCATTTCAGGTAAGTTTACTTTAGATGGCTCACTAAATGATTTGGCCATTGAATTGGATTATTTAAATTCTGGGGAAACGGGTTTACGGGGGAATATTCAACTTAAGGAGCTGTTTTTTGGGCAGTCGCCAGGAGTGTTGGATGCCCAAATTACGAACCTAGAAACTACGATACCGTCACTCAAACAGCTCTTTCCTCGTTGGATTCCCGAAAAATCACCTGAATCATTGGATCGTTTTGGGGCTATATCAACCCGGGGTAGTGTACACTGGCAAGGATCATTGCTCAATACCAAAATGAATGCCTCCACTGAGTTGGGGGCGTTTTATACCGACGTAACCATCAAGGGGGTTGATCGATTAAAAACAGCTGAGTACAGCGGGTATTTGTCCTTGATCGAATTTGATCTTGGTGCGTACGCATTGGGCAATACAAGCTTTCAAAAAACAACGGCAGATGCCCAGATTGGTGGGACCGGATTTAGTTGGGGTACACTCAATACATTTGCGGAAGGATTAATCTATGAGACGACCTTAAATGGCTATACTTATCGCGATATTGAACTCTCAGGGCAGTTTAAAAATCAGCGTTTTGAAGGGCTGATGTCGGTGATGGATCCCAATTGTAGCTTCACCTTTAGTGGATTGGCTGATTTGGGTGGTGCGCGCAACCAATTTGATTTTGAAGCGGATGTGACCTATGCAGACCTGTTTCAAATGAACCTGGTGAAGGATACCACCGCACAATTAAGCGGCAAGGTAGTGTTTGATTTACAGGGTAATGATATCGATGATGTGGCGGGAACGATTTCATTCAATCAAACTAGATACAAAAATTCGATTGACACCTTCACGTTTGAAAACTTTGAGGTAGTTGCACAAAGAGACTCTACAGACCAAAGATCGTTATCGATTAATTCGCCAGATATTGTTACTGGTCAGATAAAAGGAAAGTTCAAACTCAAGGAATTTACGGAGGTTGTCCGAAACGCGGTAGGGGGGATCTATGATAATTTTGTTCCACTTAAGGTAACTCCAGGCCAAAAATTCGACTTTAGGTTTAAGCTATACAATACATTGATTGAAGCTTTTTTACCCGATTTTTCGCTCGGTCAAAACACGGAACTCAGCGGGCGTATTGATACGGATCAATCGGTGTTTAAATTGGATATTCAGGCGCCAAGAATGAGAATGTGGACTTATTCATTGGATAGTGTGTTGTTAAAGGTAGATACGAAAAACCCCTTGTTCAAGTCCTATTTGTCTGTGGCTTCCCTGGCTAAGTCAGGTGGTTTATATCCGATCAAACAATTGGAAATGATCAACAACACCCGAAAGGATACTTTGTTTTTCAGGACGGAGTTTTTTGGAGGAGCCAATATGGAAGATAAGTACGCAATCGATTTTTTTCATACGTTCCTCAAAGGCAATACATCCGTTTTGGGTGTCAAGAACCTCAAGGCCCAGGTCCGCGATATGGATTGGACGTTGGGCTCAACCATACCCACGAGCCATCAGGCTCGGATAGATCATGATTTTTCGTCGATCATCCTAAGTCCTACATCGGTGGTCTCTGGGGATGGTGGGGTCATTCAAGCTACAGGAAGTTGGTTAAATAGCCAAATCGAGGACTTGAATTTTTCTTTGGACCATGTACCTCTGCGTTACATCACGCCACCTGTTGAAAACTTACAATTGGATGGCATGGCAGATGGCTATGTGAAGATTCAGCGAAAAGACAATCGCGCTTTTCCCTCAGCTTCACTAAACATAAAAGACTTTTCCGTCAACCAAACTGTTTTTGGTCCCCTTAATGCCGATATCGTGGGCAATGAAGATCTGTCTGAGCTTTTGGTCAATGGTCATATCGGTGACCAACAATCAGAACAATTGCGTATTCTGGGCAAGGTGCTTTATCAGTCAGATTCTACATCGTTGAATTTATTGGCCAGTTTTAACGGTTTTGATGTAGCCCCATTTAGCCCTCTAGGTCAGGATATTATTCACCGCATCAAGGGCCGAATTTTTGGTAATGCTCGGATTACAGGATTGCTGAAACAGCCGCAAATTGACGGTTCGCTTTCTTGGAGTCAGGGTGGATTGGGGATTCCTTATTTAGGGGTATTTTACGATTTTGCCCCTAGTGAAACCTTGCTCCTTAGAGGTCAAGAGTTTGTTTTTCAGGATTTTAGCCTCATCGATCCGATGTATAAAACCAAAGCTATACTGCGGGGTGAGATCAAACATAAAGCGTTTACTGATTGGCAACTCAACCTATTTGTCGAGACGCCAAACAACCGATTTTTATTGCTAAATACCCAGCAAGAACCCGATCAATTGTATTACGGATTGGGTTTTTTACAAGGATCCGGTCGTATTTGGGGGCCTACCGAGAAATTGTCTATTTCCCTCAAAGGGTCAACTGGAGAGCAAACATCGATTAAAATCCCAGTTTCTGATGTTGTCTATACCGGCTCTTACGATTTTATCACCTTTCAAGAACGCAATGACCTGGTTCAGGTGAACAAGTTGGGTGTGGACAAATCCTACCAGGGATTGCAACTGGATTTTGATTTTGACATTACGCCTGATGCTGAAATTGAAGTAGTGATCGATCCGCAAACGGGTAGTTCATTAAAAGGTAGGGGGGTAGGAAACATACTCATGGATATCAACACCACAGGTGGATTTAGTATGTTTGGTGATTACCGGGTTAACAGCGGAACCTACAACTATAAATTTGGTGGGTTTATCGATAAAACATTTAAAGTAAAGCCAGGCGGCACCATCGTTTGGGAAGGGGACCCTATGCAAGCCCAACTCAATGTGGAAGCCGCTTATAATTTATACGCTAATCCAGCTCCCTTGGTGAGAAATTCTGGATACAGTCAACGAATACCTACCGAAGTTTTGATTCGATTACTGGGCCCTCTACAGCGACCAAATATAGATTTTGATATTGCCTTTCCGGGGACTAATTCAGTGATTCAATCCGAGCTTAACTACGCACTGCAGGATCCAACCGTTCAAGATAGAAATGCTTTTTTCTTGTTGGCCCAAGGGAGTTTTGTCAATAATGAGCTAGCGATTACGGAACAAGCAGTTACCGGAAATTTACTTCAATCGGCCTCAGGATTTTTAAGTCAAATGATCAGTGGGGGGAGTGACCGTTTAAATTTGGGTATTTCTTATGAACAAGGGTATACCGACCGCAATGCCAACATTACCCTAGATAATAGAATCGGTGTGAGTTTATCTACTCAGATATCAGATCGCGTATTGTTTAACGGTAGATTAGGGGTGCCGGTAGGAGGTCGGGTTGCCGATCCATCTCTAGCCGGTGATGCCGAAGTACAGTTTTTGCTCAACGAATCGGGTAGTTTAAGTGCTAAGATGTTTAATCGAGAAAATCAATTTCAACAACTATTTGCGTTACGTCAGGGATATACCCAAGGTATCGGACTTTCTTATCAGGTTTCTTTTGACAATTGGCGGGTGTTGATGAATCAGATTTTTGGGCACAAATAGTATATTTTATGCAATCGCTTTTTTGATTTATTGTTAAATATTTTCCTTTTTTCTTCAGGATTTGTGGATATGTACAATTAATCTATACTCGATTCATTGAAATAGAAATAAATTGATATTTTTACGAACTTTAAATTTTTTATGGAATCAACGATCAAAAAGATAGGGGTTTTTACTTCTGGAGGGGATTCGCCTGGGATGAATGCAGCCATACGTTCTGTGGTGCGCACATGTGCCTTTCACCAAATTGCTTGTGTAGGTATTTACAGAGGATACGAAGGAATGATCGAGGGGGACTTTATCGAATTGGGTCCCAGAGATGTGAACAACATCATCAATAAAGGAGGTACTTTTCTAAAGTCTGCACGTTCCAAAGAGTTTAGAACACCAGAGGGAAGAAAGAAAGCGCACGATCATTTGGTGGCTGCTGGTATTGATGCTTTAGTGGTGATTGGTGGTGATGGAAGTTTTACGGGAGCACAGATATTCAACCAAGAATACGGTTTTCCAGTGGTCGGTATTCCAGGAACCATTGATAATGATATTTACGGGACTACGAGTACTTTGGGCTTTGACACGGCTCTGAATACGGTGGTTGACGCTATTGACAAAATCCGCGATACGGCCTCATCCCACAATCGACTATTTTTTGTTGAGGTGATGGGTAGAGATGTCGGTCACATAGCCCTCAACGCTGGTGTTGGATCCGGTGCCGAAGAGATATTGATACCTGAAGAAAATTTGGGCATCGACCGTTTGTTGGAGTCTTTGGATAAATCAAAAAACTCTGGCAAATCCTCTAGTATTGTCATCGTAGCAGAAGGCGATAAAACCGGTAAGAACATTTTTGAGCTCAAAGATTACGTCGAACAACACAGACCTCAATACGATATTCGCGTATCTGTATTAGGACATATGCAACGCGGAGGTTCCCCTTCTTGTTTTGATCGTGTGCTGGCATGCCGCATGGGGGTTAAAGCAGTGGAGACACTTCTAAGTGGCGAATCCGGATATATGGTGGGTATCCGAGACAACAAATTAAACTTGACCCCGCTCGATAAAGCGATCAAGGGACACACCAAAATAGATAAAGAATTGATCAGAGTATCTGATATCATGTCAACCTAATCCTTAATACCATGTCTGAATTAAAAATTGGAATTAATGGTTTTGGTAGAATCGGCCGTATGGTTTTCCGTGCTGCAGCTGCCAGACCAGATGTACAAGTAGTAGCTATCAACGATTTGTTGGATATCGAGCACTTGGCTTATTTGTTAAAGTACGACTCAGTCCACGGACGATTTGACGGAACTGTCGAAATCAGCGGAACTGATCTAGTTGTCAACGGTAAGGTGGTCCGTATTACTGCAGAACGCGATCCAAAACAATTAAAATGGGATGCCGTTGGTGCTTCTGTTGTGGCAGAGTGTACCGGCATTTTTACTACCCTTGAAATGGCTCAAAGCCACATCGACGGTGGTGCTAAAAAAGTAGTTATCTCCGCTCCATCTGCTGATGCGCCTATGTTCGTTATGGGGGTAAATCACCTTGAAGCTAAAGCTTCGGACCTAATTGTATCTAATGCATCTTGTACGACCAACTGTTTGGCTCCTATGGCCAAAGTGTTGAATGATGCCTTTGGTATCGAAGAAGCGTTGATGACCACAGTTCACGCCACTACGGCCACCCAAATGACTGTGGATGGTCCTTCTAGAAAAGACTGGAGAGGTGGACGTTCTGCTTTGTTGAACATCATTCCTTCTTCAACGGGAGCTGCAAAGGCAGTGACTAAAGTAATTCCTTCTTTGGTAGGCAAATTAACCGGTATGGCGTTCCGTGTGCCCAATGCAGATGTATCTGTAGTGGATTTAACCGTTAAAGTTTCCAAGCCTACTTCTATGGCTGAAATCAAACAAGCTTTTAAAGCTGCTTCTGAAGGTTCATTAAAAGGAATTTTGGGTTACACTGAGGATTTGGTGGTTTCTCAAGATTTTATCGGCGATGCGCGCACCTCTATTTTTGATGCAGACGCGGGTATTGAGTTAAACAGCACATTCTTCAAATTGGTTTCTTGGTACGACAATGAAGCGGGTTATTCAAATAAATTGATCGACCTAGCCAAGCACGTATCTAGTCTTTCATAACTATACCAAAATCATTTAGGCTTTGAGAACACCCTGTGTACAGGGTGTTCTATGGCTTTTTTAACCGACGATTATGATTTTAATTGCAGACAGCGGGGCGACTAAATCCGATTGGATTGCCTTGGACAAGAATGGAGATAAACTCTTTTTAACCCAAACCTTAGGATTGAGTCCTGAGGTATTGACAAAAGAAGTGATCCAAGATCGATTGGCCAATAATTTTGAACTCTCCAAAAATAGCCGCCAAGTAAAACAATTGTTTTTTTACGGAGCTGGCTGTGGGACAGCTAGAATGAAAACCTTTTTAGGAGATATTTTTCAGTCCTTTTTTCCCAATGCCCAGATCAATGTAAAAGAGGATACCTATGCAGCCATCCACGCAACCACCAATTTAGAAGAACAAGCCATTGTTTGTATTTTAGGTACTGGATCTAACTGCAGTTATTACGATGGACATCAAGTATTCCAGAAAGTGGCGTCATTGGGGTATATCATGATGGATGACGGAAGTGGAAATTATTTTGGTCGCAAACTGATTCGCGATTATTACTTCCACAAAATGCCACAGGATTTGGGGATTCGCTTTGCCAAAGAGTACAACCTAGAAGCGGACAACATCAAAGATAACTTGTATAAACAGCCTAATCCGAATACTTATTTGGCCACATTTGCCCGTTTTATTGTGGAAAACAAAGAGCATTCGTATTGCAAAGGAGTGATTGAAAAAGGACTTCAGCAGTTTATCAACAACTATATCATGCAGTTTGAACTGGCCACCAAGGTTAAAGTTAATTTTGTAGGCAGTATTGCCTACTATTTGCAGGATGAACTCAGGGCTGCCCTCGAACGCAATGACCTAAGGGCTGGAGTAATCGTGCAAAGACCTATTGATGGTCTAGTCGATTTTCACAAAAAAACCATCTAAGCGTTTAGGCGTTTAAAAACGCAATCGCAGAAATTTCTACGCGCACCCCTTTGGGAAGCCCAGCAACAGCTACGGTTTCTCTAGCGGGTGCGCTTTTTTCTGGGATGTATGAGCCATATATGTTGTTCACAGCCGCAAAATCAGCCATGTCGGTCAAAAAAATACTCACCTTAACTACGTTTTCCCAATCACCTCCTGCCTGGGACAAAATGGCTGACAAGTTTTTCATCACTTGAGTCGTTTCCTCTTCAATACTTCCTGTGATCAATTCTCCTGTAGATGGATCTAAGGGAATTTGACCAGAAATAAATAATTGTTGCCCTACTTGAACAGCTTGACTGTATGGTCCAATAGGGGCAGGGGCTTCTGGGGTAAGTATCACTTTTTTCATCTTATCTCTGGTTTCTTTTTTCCCATTTCAAGTCGCTTAACATGGAGCTTTTGATACCGATAAAAAAGTACCATCGCTCATAAGCGCCAAAAGGTGTCCAATCAAAATTAAGTCTAAAATCGTTTAAGTCGCGATCTATTCGGATTTGGGTGAGGGTAAACCCTTGATTTTTAAAATCATAACCCGAGGAAACGCCCATGCCCCATTTTGGGGTTAACTGAATGTCCCCCGAAAACATTAAGGAGTTGTTTGAAAATTCACTTTGTCTTTGCTCATTGGCATAGGTGACCGCATAGGCTAAATTAAAATTCCACTGTATGTCAGTTGCGTAGACTGGATTTTTGATTTCCGATGGTTTTTTTGGCTTGTTGTATCCCGTTTCATAGGGGTTTGAATTTCGCCCGAAAAGCCCGTCAGTTCTGCCTTGCGAAGTTTCTGCATAAAACAAATCCCCCTGACTCTCTTGAGAATCCTCCGATGAATCTGTTTGTTTTTTATCCTTTTTAAACATGTCGCTATTGATGGAATAACTCAGGTTGGCACTAGCCCTAGTCAGACGCATCAACACACCGTTTTGTTGCGCTACCAGGGTGTTTATTCTTCTTCCTTGTGCATCGATGTCATAAGGATCTAAATTCCCATTGATATTTAATTTTAGTTGATTGTCAAACAGACTGGTTCCACCCGTGAACCTAAATGGGTTTAACCTAAGCGAGTCAGCTTGAAAATTATAACTCGAGGATATGGTTAGGTTTTCGATGATTTTAACTTTGCGAGGCTCTGTACGGGTACTGTCTTTGGACCTCACTTTTGCTTCAAGGGCATTCTGTAGTGAAAAACCTAGGCTTTGACTGCTGTTTAACCCTGGAGCCCCATATAAGGTACCTTCAAAACGAGAATAAGGAACCATAGTTCCGTCTGTGTCCAAATACTCATCGTAGTACTGATCGTAGGCTGGGGTGTATCCAATACTTGCCGAGGGGCGCATCACGTGTCGCAACGCCTGAATTCGTTTTCCCTCTTTGCGCACAAAAGTTCCGTATAGGGTGGTCCCAATGCTGGCACTTAAATTGTATTGGCTAAATCGATCAAAGCCTTGAAGGGTATCCAAAACGATCCTGTCTCCCACCATACTTCGGGCAAATGTCTGGGTGACCCAATTGTCTTCAAAGTTTCCCCCAAGAGATACACTAAAGTGTTTGGCCACTTTAAAATTGGTGTTGAACGGTATGCTGTGTTTCATTCCCATACGGCTGTCCTCAAACATTCTGGGTGTCAAGAACAAGGAATCGGTTGTTCGAATTCTGTTTTCTCCTCGAACGCTGTACTGGAGATTGATGTTTTGAAAAATACCTTTTTTTGAGGCACCCCTAGCGACAAATGGATAGATTCGCTCCATGCTGGCTTGTAGGGTAGGGAGGGTAAGGTTGACTTCTTGAGTATTGGTGTTCTGGTTATGAGACGCCGTTAAACTCATGTTAACAGAAGGATACTCAGGAAAGGTTTTATTGAAGTTAATCGATGAAGAAAGGTTGTTGTTTTGGGTGTTGGGTAGGTTCATCTGGTTTAACGAATTCCTGAAGTACTGACTGCTCCCCAAGTTTACCGATGCAGAGAACCGGGCTGTTGGATGCGCCTTTCCGTCCTGGCTATGTGACAATTGCAAGTTATAAATAGTATTGCGGGCATAGTCACTGAACCCCTTTTGGGAATTGACTAGATTCTCGTACCTGAAATTAAAGTTTCCGTTGTATTTGTATTTTTTGGTGTACACAGACTGGGCTCTAAAACCATAACTGCCATTGGAATACAAGTCGCCCGTTAAATTGAGGTCTACATAATCACTGATGGGAATGTAATACCCTCCATTTTGTAAAAAATAACCCCTTCTAGGGTCGTTGCCAAAGGTAGGCATCATCAATCCAGCGGTTCTTCCTGTTGTGAGTGGGAAATAGGCAAATGGTAAGGCTACAGGCGTAGGTACATCTGCGATGTACAGGTTGCTAAAACCAGCGACCATCTTTTTTTGGGGCACAAACTTTGCACGGTTGATCCTGATGTAATAATCAGGGTCCTCTGGGGTCATCGAGGAGGTGAGTATCACATCTTTGAGAAAAAAGACTGAGTCGTTTTCCTTCTTGGTATATTTAGCTTTGACATTCATGTTTTCAGACCTCATTCCACCTCCGGCATTTTGTTGTGTTCTGGAATTCCAGATTAAGGCCTTTTGGGTATCGATATTAAATCGGATAGAGTCTGGTGCCACAGAGTTACTTCCTTGCTTAAAATCGGGGGTTTGCGTTAGTATCCCCTCTTTATTTCTTAACCGTCCAGCATACACCTCATTTTTTAAATAATCCAGAATGATGACTCCAGATTTTAGTTCCATGTCTTGGTAATAGAGCTCTGCTTGGTTATAAAGGTATATCCGGTTTTCAGACTGCTTTAGAATGATAGAGTCTTTAGCTGTGTACCTTATTTTTGATAGGATGTTACTCTTTTTTCCACCGGTTTTTGTCTGGGTAGTATCTTTGGTTACCCCAGGTGGTTGGTCTGTTATTTTGGAAGAATCAGCGGATAATTCTTGGGCATGCGTGAGGTGGCTCAAGAATAAAAACGCTGTCCCATAAAGAAGACGAAGAAAGTTTGTTTGCACTGGCTAATCACCTATTTTTGTGTATCCAAGGGTATTGAATGGCACCAAAATTAAGCATTTTTAAAGAGCCCTTGGCCGTTCGTCCACATTAACCGGTATGATTGTATGATTTTTTCTTTAAACAAAAAATGGCCCTTGTTTGTTTTATGCGCCATAGCGCAATGGACGGTTATGGGATACTCAGTTGCCCATTTCGCCCCTCCAAAGCCAGTTAAACCTTTTGTGGTGGTCCTAGATGCAGGACACGGAGGAAATGACCCCGGAAATGTACACAATGGTTTTCGAGAGAAAGAGATTGCCTTAAACATTACGCTAAAGGTCGGCGCCCTTTTGGAAAAAAATCCCAATTTTAAAGTGATTTACACCCGAAAATCCGATGTTTTTGTCGATCTGATGCAGCGGGGTAAACTGGCCAATCAGGCGGATGCAGATTTGTTTGTGTCGATCCACTGTGATGCGCATAATTCATTGGCCTCAGGGGCTAGTACTTTTGTTTTAGGACTTCACGCCAATGAAAAGAACTTCAATGTGGCCAAAAAAGAAAACTCTGCCATCTATTTAGAAAAAGACTTTGAGACTAGGTATGCGCAGTACAACATCAACAGCCCTGAAGCAGTGATCGGTATGACGATTATGCAAGAAGAGTTTTTGGATCAAAGCGTTCTTTTAGCCCAACTGATTCAGAATAATTTTGTTCAACGATTGGGAAGGAAAGACAGACAGGTAAAACAGGCCGGATTTATTGTGCTTCACCAGACTTTTATGCCAAGTGTGCTTGTCGAAACTGGATTTCTTTCAAATCCGACAGAAGGTGCTTATTTAAACTCTGCTCAAGGTCAGCAGCAGATGAGTCAAGCCATTGCTGATGGAATACTTACCTACCACAAACGCATTAACGGGTCCACTCAATCTGTAGTAGTTGCTCCACCTAAATCGGTCAATACACCCAAGGAGTCAACGAGCACTCCCATCAACACCACAGAAAGTGAGGCGGTACTGTTTGCTGTTCAGTTGGCAGCATCCAAAAATAATTTAGACTTAATCCCTGCCAATTTCAAGGGATTGAGTGGGGTAAAAAAGCAAGACCTTGGCCCTTTGTTCAAATATTTTTGGGGACATACTTCATCGTATTCAGAAGTCAAGAAATCCTTGGTCACTGCTCAGAAGTCAGGTTACCCATCCGCTTTTGTCGTAGCTTTTAAAAATGGAAAACTTGTCTCTGTTCAAGAGGCGCTTGGAGCGAATAAATAATCGCTTTTGGTGAATTATTCTTAAATTTGAAGAAATCCAGAATTTTATGGCATTTAAATTTTCCAGAGAGCTTAAAACAGGTATTGTAGGAATTGGTGGTATTCTCCTGTTTATCCTCGGGTACAGTTATTTAAAATCCTCGCCATTATTTGATAACAGCATGACTTTGTACGCCGTATATGATCATGTTGGAGGACTTCAATCAGGAACTACAGTAAGCATCAATGGTTTCCAAGTGGGTCAGGTTAAAGACATCCGTTTTTTGGATGCATCGGGTAAGCTTTTGGTGACCATGTCTGTGGATGGTGGTTTAGCTTTTAGCAATCAATCGCTAGCTGAATTGTTTGATACGGGTATTATTGGTGGTAAAGGAATTCAGATATTGCCCAAAGTAACTATGCCATACACTCCAGTACAGTCTGGAGACACACTGCCCACCCAAGTTAAACCTGGATTGACCGAATTGTTGCAGCAACAAATCAATCCGTTGCAGCTCAAAGTGGAAAGTATGATTAACAATGCGGATTCTGTGATGTTGGGGATCAATCAACTCATGAACCCAACGACTAGGATACAACTTCAAGAGTCCATAAGTGGTCTCAATCAATTGATCGCTCAACTCAACGAAACTACGACCTCAATTAATACCGTGATGGGGAAACACGGAAAGACCTTAGACAGGGGATTCACTGATCTAGGTGTTTCTGCCAAAAACTTAGCATCCATAACCGATTCAATCAATCGCCAAGACCTTGGGGCGACGATCAGACACTTAGGTGACGCATTAACTCAGATCAATGTGGTTCTTGACCAAGTGAATCAAGGAAAGGGATCACTAGGTCAATTGGCACAAAATGAAGATTTGTACCAGCATTTATCTCAAAGCACCCAAGAATTGGCCCTTTTATTACAAGACATGCGTCTAAACCCCAAACGTTATGTTCATTTATCTGTTTTTGGAAAAAAACAGAAAGCGTATGAAAAACCAAGCGATGATCCTGCACATCAGTCCACAGATACGCTAACAATGAAATAATTTGGTCATGGCAATTTGGTCTCAAATCCTGTTTTCACTGCTCTTTTTTTCAGGGACTGGTCTGTTTGTGCGCCATATGGTTCGCTTGCGTCAAACTATTTTACTAGGAAGACCCGAAAAGATCGATGATCAACCGAAAAAACGTTGGGCTCAAATGGTTCGTGTTGCTATGGGGCAATCAAAAATGGGAGCTCGTATCGTACCGGCTATACTACATGGGGTTGTTTATCTAGGTTTCATAATCATCAATATTGAGGTCTTAGAAATTGTTTTGGACGGATTTTTGGGTACCCATCGTTTGTTTGCAGGACTTCCTGGATATCGATTTTTGATTAATACATTCGAACTATTAGCCCTGTTAGTGGTTATTGCCGTGGGTGTTTTTTGGATAAGACGCAACGCAATCCACGTGAAAAGACTCGCCCATGGCGAGCTTAAGGGATGGCCTAGATTGGATGCCAACCTCATTTTATATATTGAGTGGTTCCTGATGGGATTATTTCTATTGATGAATGCAGCTGATGCTCAATTACAGCAATTAGGCGCACCGCACTACCCAACGGTAGGTCCGTGGGTGGTCAGCAGTTTAATTCAACCTCTATTTGCTGGATTACCGGCCTCTGTGTTGGTAATTATCGAACGAAGTGCTTGGTGGTTGCATATAGCAGGCATCTTATTTTTTCTCAATTATTTATATTACTCAAAACACCTGCATATCTTACTGGCATTCCCCAACACCTATTACGCTAAAATTAAGGCCTTAGGCGCATTGTCCAACAACAAGGATGTTCAACGTGAGGTTTCTTTGATGATGGATCCTAATGCTTCTATCCCAGGGACTGAATCCACCACTCCTGTAGCTTTTGGCGCCCAAGATGTGACCGATTTATCATGGAATTACTTACTTCAAGCGTATAGCTGTACCGAATGTGGTCGGTGTACTAGCGAGTGTCCGGCCAATCAAACTGGAAAAAAACTATCTCCGAGACGCGTTGTGATGCAGACACGAGATCGCGCTCAAGAAATTGCCCGTCAAAATAAAGTTTTAACAGGGGAGTTGGATTTATCTGGATCGCGTCTGCTTCACGATCGAATTACCCCCGAGGAATTGTGGGCCTGCACTACTTGTAATGCCTGTACCGATGCTTGCCCCATAGGTATCGATCCACTCTCTATCATCATGGAGATGAGGCGTTATTTGGTGATGGAAGAATCTTCTGCCCCTCTTGAATTAAACAACATGATGGGAACAATAGAAAATAATGGAGCCCCCTGGCCATTTTCTCAGATGGATCGGGCTCAATGGACCCAAAAATAAGCCTATGCAAACTGAAATTCACATACCTACCATGGCTGAAATTGCTGCCCAACAAGGTCAAATTGATGTCCTTTTTTGGGTAGGTTGTGCTGGAAGCTTTGACCAACGCGCCATGCGAATCACTCAAGCATTTGCCTCATTGATGCACAAAGCAGGAGTTAAGTTTGCCATACTGGGAACCGAGGAATCATGTACCGGTGATCCTGCCAAAAGGGCAGGTAATGAATTTTTATTTCAAATGCAGGCGGCGACTAATATTCAAACATTGGACGGATATGGGGTCAAGAAAATCGTCACTACCTGTCCTCATTGTTTCAATACGCTTAAAAATGAATATCCAGGTTTAGGGGGGAATTATGAAGTAGTTCACCACACACAAATGCTACAAAGTCTTCTAGATGAAGGAAAGTTAAGTGTGTCAGGAGGAAGTTTTAAAGGAAAAAAAATCACGTACCACGACGCTTGTTATTTAGGTAGAGCCAATGGTGTATACGAAGCCCCACGCGCACTAATCCATCATTTAGAAGCTTCGTTTGTCGAGATGAAACGCTGTAAGTCAAAAGGTCTTTGCTGTGGTGCTGGGGGTGCTCAAATGTTTAAAGAATCTGAAGCAGGTTCAGCGGAAATTAACCACGTACGCGCTGCTGAAGCTATAGATACCCAAGCGACGATTATTGCTGCTGCTTGCCCATTTTGCAATACCATGATGACAGATGGTGTGAAGAAAGAAAATAAAGACACAGAGGTCAGTGTGTTGGATTTAGCAGAAATTATTCATCAAGCACAATCATAAAGATGTTAGTACCTTTTGAAACACTTCCAGATGATGCACGTATTTGGATATATCAGTCCAGTCGATCGCTTAATGAAGTGGAACAATCGTCCATTTCAAGAGCTCTGGGCGAGTTTTTAGAACAATGGAAGGCCCATGGTCAGGATTTAGTGTCCGGATTTCTAATACCTCACAACAGATTTATCGTTATAGGGCTGGATTCAGAACAAGCTGCTGCCTCTGGCTGTTCGATTGATGCCCAAGTACATTTAATCCAGTCTCTTGAACAACAGTTTGAGATCACTTTGTTGGACCGAATGAATGTTTCCTTTAAAAGTGGTGCGTATATCGCCTACAAACCATTAAAAGAATTCAAGAAAATGGTCAAAGATAAATCAGTCACAGGGGATACAATCGTGTTTAACAACTTGGTAAATACCAAGATTGAGTTTGAAACGGCTTGGGAGGTACCTGCTAAAGACAGCTGGCATAAACATATGTTTTAATGAGGTATATACTGTTTTATTTAGCCCTTTTTATCAGCTTTTATTCGCAAGCTCAGTCATGGGTAGATAAGACCTATCAACACATGTCGCTTGAAGAAAAAGTAGGGCAACTTTTTATGGTAGGGATCACCACCTCAGATCCCCCCGAAATGTTAAACCGCCAATTATCAGATATCCAGAAGTTTAACGTAGGTGGTGTGGCTTTTTTGGCAGGGATGCCAGAGGTTCAAATCGATTTGACCAACCGCATTCAATCTAATGCATCGTTGGGTGTACTGATCGCCATGGACGCTGAGTGGGGCGTAGCCATGCGGTTTAAGACTTTAGAGCCCTTTCCGTGGGCGATGGCTATGGGCAGTTTGCAGGATACCCAATGGACTCGCGAACTGGGAAATCGAATCGGTCAAGACCTTAGGAGGATGGGTGTTCACATGAATTTTGCTCCCGTAGCAGATATCAATGTTCATCCTTTGAATCCGATTATTGGCAATCGATCGTTTGGATCTTCCCCACAACGGGTTATGGAGCATGCAAAAGCTTATGCCCAAGGATTATCCGATTCTGGGGTACTTTCCTGTGCGAAACACTTTCCTGGTCATGGAGACACAGCCCAAGATTCGCATAAAACCTTACCACAAGTAGTGCATCAACGTAAGAGATTGAATCAGGTGGAACTTTTTCCCTATCAAGCGACGCTCTTAGACCAAGTGGATGCCGTTATGGTAGCTCATTTAGATGTGCCTGAATTAACCCATCAGCCAGGTCAACCTTCCAGTTTGTCAAAAGCGGTGGTCACCGACTTGTTGATTGATGAGTTGTCGTTCAACGGATTAGTCATCACAGATGCTTTAAACATGAAGGGAGTAAGTCAATCGATGGATCCTGGTCAAGTAGCTGTTGAGGCTTTTTTGGCCGGTAATGACATCTTGTTGATTCCAGTTGACCTAGCAGCAGGTGTTCAGTCGATGATGCGTGCAATTTCTACAGGAAAAATTAGCGAAGCTCGATTGGCGCATTCAGTAAAGAAAATATTGACCTATAAGTACCAAGTTGGTTTGGCTGAAAAACCTGGTTTAATCCATAAGGCAGAAGTCATGTCTTATTTGGCCAGTAATCCCCACAGCGATTGGATTGAGCAGGTGTATACTCGGATACCTACCCAAGAAAAAGCAACCGATAAGTCTATAGCCAACACACAGAACATCGGATACATCACTTTTGGTGCCGGTGATACCACTCAATACCAAGAGGTGATGAATCAATGGGGGGCAAAACCCCTGATTTATGGAAATGAGTACGAGGCAGTTGTGGTGAGCATTCATGTACCCGATTCAAGTCCCTACACATCGTATCGATTGTCTGCTGAGTCCCTGGAACAAATTGCTCGAATCACCTCTAGGTACAAAAACAATTACGCTTTGGTTTTTGGATCACCTTATGCATTAACGCAACTGGGAGATCCTGCACTTTGGAGTCAACGATGGGTGATGTATCTCAATAAGCCGAAATTACAGTCTTTAGGCCCGGATGTATTGTCTGGAAAATTGATCAACAATAACCGATTACCTACCCAAAAAACCACGGAAAGATGAAAATAGGCATTGTGTGTTACCCAACTTTTGGTGGAAGCGGCGTAGTGGCGACTGAACTAGGTATTGCTCTTGCCAATAGGGGACATGAAATACATTTCATCACCTACAAACAGCCGGTGAGGCTAGCTTTATTGAATCAACACATACACTTCCACGAAGTACACGTGCCAGAATACCCATTATTTCACTATCAACCTTATGAGTTGGCCCTATCTTCAAAATTGGTTGATACAGTGCTGGCTCATGATATTGAATTGCTGCATGTACATTATGCTATTCCACATGCCTATGCGGGATATATGGCTCAGCAAATGCTCCGGGAACACGGAAAAAATATTCCGATGGTGACTACCTTACACGGTACGGATATCACCTTGGTGGGTCAGCATCCCTTCTATAAACCTGCTGTGCAGTTTAGCATAAACCAATCTAACGTGGTGACATCAGTATCTGCGGATCTCAAAAAGAAGACCAATGAACTGTTTCAATTGGATAAAGAGATCAGTGTGGTGCCTAATTTTATCGATGCCTCAAAATATGTATTTCCGCCAACAGATTGTCAACGCACCCTAATTGCCAAGGATTCGGAACGCGTAATCACCCACATATCTAATTTTAGACCCGTTAAATGTATTCCTGATGTCATTGAGGTTTTTGATCGAATTCAGCGAGAAATCCCAGCTAAGTTAATGATGGTAGGCGATGGTCCTGAACGAGAAAATGCAGAGCGACTTTGTGAAGAAAAAGGGATTTCAGACCGCGTTGTGTTTCTGGGTAACTCCAATGAAATAGATCGAATTTTGTGTTTTTCCGATTTGTTTTTACTTCCTTCGATTTCGGAGAGTTTTGGTTTAGCCGCCTTAGAGGCTATGATCAACCGAACTCCGGTAGTTTCCAGTGATACCGGCGGTATACCCGAAGTGAACATACATGGAGTGACTGGATATTTGTGCTCCGTAGGGGATGTGGCCTCCATGGCCAAGTTCAGTATTGATTTGCTTTCAGACAGTGAACTGCTGGAAAAATTTAAGGCCCAAGCGTATGCTCAGGCCTTAACGTTCGATATTCAAAAAGTGGTGCCCCAGTACGAAGCTGTTTATGCTTGTGCGATGGCGTCCGTTTAGTTACTTTTTTCCAATTTGGTAGTACGCAAATCCCATCTTGCTCAATACTTTTTCATTGTATTGATTTCTACCGTCAAAAATCACAGGTTCGTTAAGTGATTCTTTGATTTGTTCAAAATCTGGTGACCTAAAGGTTTTCCATTCTGTGAGCAAAATAAGTGCATCTGCCCCTTGAACCGCTTCGTATTTTTGATCTACGTATGAAACTCGGGCCAAATCTTTTAGGTAATGTTCTTTAGCTTCATTCATGGCCTTGGGGTCAAATGCCGTGACTGATGCACCGCGTTTTACCAATTCCTGAATGATGTAGATAGCAGGCGCCTCACGCATATCATCAGTCTCTGGCTTAAAGGCCAATCCCCAGACAGCAAAACGTTTGCCGCTTAAATCTTCCCCAAAATGTGCTACTACCTTTTGAGCAATACGCAGTTTTTGTTGGTCGTTTACCTGTTCAACAGCTTGAATAATTTGCGGCTCGTACCCATAAGAAAGTGCTGTTTTTTGCAAGGCTTTTACATCCTTGGGAAAACAAGATCCCCCATAGCCGCAACCAGGGTATATAAAGCTGTACCCAATTCGACTGTCTGAACCGATTCCCACGCGGACTTTGTTCACGTCAGCACCTACCAATTCGCAGATATTGGCCACTTCGTTCATAAAAGAGATTTTGGTAGCCAGCATGGCGTTGGCTACGTATTTGGTCATTTCCGCTGAACGAACATCCATGGTGATCATTCGGTCCATATTGGTCCTAAAGAACGGAGCGTAGAGCTCTTTCATCACCTCTAAGGCCTCTGGGTCATCTCCACCAATCACTACGCGATCCGGTTTCATGAAATCAGCAATAGCGTCCCCTTCTTTTAAGAATTCTGGATTGGAGAGCACGTGAAAGTCGATGCTTAGTCCGCGTTTGTCTAAAGCGGCTTGAATAGTCTGTCGTACCTGGTCCGCTGTACCTACAGGAACTGTAGATTTGTCCACGACCAACAAGGGGTGTGTCATGTGGTCTCCAATCGTTTGGGCTACTTGCAACACGTACTTAAGATCTGCAGAGCCATCTTCACCCATGGGGGTGCCCACGGCGATAAAGGCGATATCAGTATCGTTTAGTTTGCTCGCTAAATCTGTGGAAAAGGTCAGGTTTCCATTGGCGGTATTGCGCAACACCATAGCTTCTAATCCAGGCTCATAAATCGGGATAATTCCTTTTTTTAGTCCTTCGATTTTCTTTTGATCGACATCGATGCAGCACACGGTATTGCCCATTTCCGCGAAACAAGTTCCGCTGACCAGCCCAACATAGCCAGTTCCCACTACAGTTATTTTCATAGGTTGTTATTTTTTTGTGTATAGATTTGGTACCAACGAACAAACTCACCAATTCCGTAGGAGAGAGGCGTTGTGGGTTGGTATTGATAATCGTTCATCAGGGGTGTGGTATCTGCCCAAGTGCGCACCACATCTCCGGGCTGCATGGGTAGGTAGTTCTTGATGGACTTTTTGTTCATTTCTGCCTCCAAAATTTCAATGAATGCTGAAAGTGAAACCGGTTGATTGTTGCCTATGTTGTACAAGGCATATGGATTGCGCTGGGGCACATCGACAGGATTTTTGATCAGTGTAGCACAGACACCTTGTGCGATATCTACTACATAAGTAAAGTCGCGCTCCATGACCCCGTGGTTGAATACATTGATCGGTTGTTGATTTTTGATGGCTTTAGCAAACAACATAGGAGCCATGTCTGGACGTCCCCAGGGTCCGTAAACGGTAAAAAACCTTAGTCCAGTTGTATACATGCCAAATAAATGAGCATAGGTATAGGCCATCAATTCATTGCTCTTTTTGGTGGCTGCATATAAACTGATCGGTTGATCCACTTGCGCATCAGTGGTAAAGGGCACCTGATCACTCATCCCGTATACGCTAGAGCTACTGGCGTATACCAGGTGGTGTATGTGGTTGTGGCGGCAAGCTTCGAGTATGTTGAGAAAACCAACCAAATTGCTTTGGGCATACACCGTGGGGTTTTCCAAACTGTAGCGAACTCCTGCTTGAGCGGCCAGATGACACACAGCATCAAACTGGTGCTGGGCAAATACTGCGTTGATTTGCTCCTGGAGGTCTATGCGCACCAGGGAAAAACAGAATCCGTTTTCTCCTGGATAATAGTTCCCCGATTCAAAGTGCTGGTCCAAAACGCCGAGTTCCCCCAAACGGTCTCGCTTGAGTTGTGGGTCGTAGTAGTCGTTTAAATCATCGATACCCACCACCTCAACGCCTTGTTGGAGCAAAGCTTTGGCTACATAAAATCCGATAAATCCGGCAGCTCCGGTGAGGAGTACTTTCATGAATGCGCTGAATTTGGGCAAAAATACAACCTTCTGTGCAGAATCCAACCGCTTGGTGATTTAAGTATCCAAGCCATGTGCGTAGTTTAGCGATTCATGGAAAAACTCCGGTTGATTACTTCCCAATGCAGAAATTAGAAAAAATATTGCCCAGCAGTTCGTCTGAGGAGATTTCTCCGGTGATAGCGCCAAAATGTTGAAGTGCTTGGCGTATGTCTACCGCCAGCAGATCTGAGCTGCGGTTTTGTGAAATGCCTTGTTTTACTTGATCGATTGCTTCCTGGCTGAGCAACAGCAATGCGTAATGACGGCTGTTGGTGACAATAGTGTTGCCTTGATGGTGGCGTCCTTGGAGCACATGGGCCAAGAGTTGGTCGATCAAAGATTCAATACCCGTTTTGTTTTTTGCTGCGATGTAGGTAAACGGGGGGAGCGCAGTTTCTAGAGTTGATTGTTCACTGGTCGTAAGTCCATCCGCTTTATTGGCTAAAAGCAATAGGTGCTTGTCTGGAAACTCAGTTTTTAGGGCATTAAAACCTGTCAAAAGTTCGGCTAAGTATTCCTTATTTTGGGCCGCTTCAACACTGTCAAATAGGTAAAGTACTAAGGAGGCTTGGGCGGTTTTTTCAAATGATTTTTTGATGCCCATCTGTTCGACCACATCCTGTGTTTGGCGAATCCCAGCGGTATCGATCAGCCTAAACCGAACTCCACGCAGGTTGATCTCATCCTCAATAGCGTCTCTAGTTGTACCAGGAATATCGGAGATCAGTGCTTTATCCTCGTTAAGGAGGGTGTTTAGCAGGGTGGATTTACCTGCGTTAGGTGGACCGATGATGGCTACGGGCACTCCGTTTTTGAGGACATTGCCCAAGGCAAATGAGTCGATTAGGGATTTTAGTACCTCACTTATGTTTTGCAAGAGTTGTTGCAAGGCAGTTCGATCGGCAAAAGCGACATCCTCTTCAGCAAAATCCAACTCAAGCTCAATCAGAGACGCAAAATGCATCAGTTGAGCGCGCAGGTCTTTGAGTTGGGATCCAAATCCTCCACGCATTTGCTGTAGGGCTATTTGGTGCGCAGCTTCACTTTCGCTTTGGATCAAGTCAGCCACGGCTTCGGCTTGGCTTAAGTCCATTTTACCGTTTAAGAATGCCCGGAGTGTAAACTCACCACCTTGAGCTACTTGCGCCCCTAAACCAAGAAATAGCTGCATGATGCGCTGTTGAATATAGGTGGATCCGTGGCAAGAAATCTCTACCACATCCTCGCCTGTGTAGGAGTGAGGTCCTCTAAATAGAGTCACCAAAACTTGATCGATTACGGCTTCCCTTTCGTGCAAATATCCCAAGTGAACGGTGTGGGATTTTTGGTCGATTAACTTTTTTGGTTTGATGGATTGAAAACAATCATTCACCCATAGAATAGCTTGCGGACCAGATAAACGAATCACAGCGATGGCTCCACTACCTGATGGGGTAGCTACGGCAATGATGGTGGGTTTATGCGACATGGTACAAAAATAGGAAAAACCACCTCGGAAAAGCGAGGAGTTCTTTGGGGTAGTCCAAATAATTGGGTACTTTGACAAAAATTTATCACATGAAAAGAGAAGACCGATCGTTACTCGTGGTAACCCATTTATGCCAACTTCTCGATTTTGTCTCGGGATTTGGCGGTTTGATCGTACCCCTAGTGCTTTGGTTGACCCAAAAAGATAAGGTTTGGGACATGGAAGAACACGGAAAGAAGATCGTGAACTTTCAATTGAGCATGATGCTGTATGCGTTGATCAGCGTACCGTTGATATTTTTGGGTATCGGTATCTTGGCTTTGATAGCCATAGGATTGATCGGCTTAGCGTTTCCGATTATTAATGCGATAAAAACAAGTAACGGGGAGCCTGTCGACTACCCGTTTTCTATCAAGTTTTTTAAATAGTACTAGCTGTTCAGCATGACTGGCATCACCAACATAGTGACCTGTTCTCCTTCATCCAGTCCGTCAACAGGTGTTAATATTCCTGCTCTGTTGGGCATACTCATTTCCAAACGCACTTCATCGCAGGATAGGTTGTTGAGCATTTCAATTAAAAAGCGCGCGTTAAATCCGATTTGCATGTCATCTCCTTGGTATACGCACTTGAGTTGTTCTTCCGCTTTATTGCTGTAGTCGATATCTTCCGCAGAGATCTGTAAGGAGGCACCAGCGATTTTCAGGCGAAGTTGGTGGGTTGTTTTGTTGGAAAAGATGGAAATCCTTTTGACTGAACTCAACAAAGCGGTTCTAGAAATCACCAACATATTGGGGTTTTCTTTGGGAATTACGGCCTCGTAGTTCGGGTATTTGCCGTCGATTAATCGGCACACCAAGGAAGTTTGGTCAAAACTAAAACGCGCATTTGACTCATTGTATTCAATGGTTACTGGGGTAGTGGAACCCATCAAGATGCCTTTTAATAAGTTCAGAGGTTTTTTAGGCATGATGAATTCAGCGCTCCCTTGACTCGTTGCGTCGTTTCTCTGGTATTTCACCAATTTATGTGCATCCGTTGCTACACAGGTCAGACCTTCTGTGGAGAGTTGAAAAAATACTCCGCTCATCACAGGTCGCAAATCGTCATTACCCGCTGCAAAAATTGTTTTGCTGATGGCCGTAGCCAAGGCATCCCCATCCATATGGGTTTGACTTGGATTGCTCAATTGGATGGTGTTGGGGAATTCATCTCCAGCCGCATAGGCCAAAGCGTATTTGCCGTTATTGGCACTGATTTCCACGGTGTTGTTGGGCTGAACGACAAAGGTTAAAGGTTGTTCAGCAAAAGTTTTTAGTGTTTCCAGCAAAAGACGTGCGGGAACAGCTATGCGACCTGTATCATTGGTTTCGACACTGATGGTGGTTACCATGGTGGTTTCTAGATCTGAAGCGGAGACCACCAACTCATTGGGTGATAAAGCAAACAAGAAGTGATCCAAAATGGGCAGTGTGTTTGCGTTGTTGATGACACCCCCTAGAATTTGGAGTTGCTTGAGCAAAGAGGCACTCGAAACAATGAATTTCATAAATTAAGTCTTTTTAGGTCAAAAACAAAGATATTTAAACCCTTCCACCCACTAAAACAAACTTATCAACACCGTACTGGTTGATAAGTGTTTTGCAAGCTAGTTGAAAAATTGAACGGTGATTTGATCGCGGTATTGGAGACCCAATAAAGAGGAGGCCCCGCCGTTTTGTGCACTTCCTTGGGCAATGGCGATTTCCAAGCATTGAGCGGTATTGAACAAACACACCAAATGTCCGCCAGTGCGCAGATTTGATTCTTGTGTGCCGATGTCTTCGTATCCTTGACTGATGCGGGAGGTTCTGGCACTACGAGCCGCTATCTCGAACGATCTGTTTTTTCTGCAGGCCTCAAAAAATGCTTTATTGATGTTGGTAATGGCATTTCCGTAATTGTCGATATACATCACATGGCCATACAGGATGTTTCCATCATCGCTGACACGCGCCTTAAATTCAGCCCGTTCTTTTAGACCGGTAAACGGTTTGCCGATTAATTCAGGTTTTCCACCACGCGCTAGGTGCGTAGCCACAGGGGCAAATACATAAAGGGTAGGAAATGTATTGCGCTCCATTTGTGGCATATTGATTTCAAATACTTGCTCAGGGGTTATTTCTTGAGTGATCAGCGCGATGACCCCGTTGTTGGCGGTAATAAAATAATGACCGTCCACCAAAACCAAAATATGTCGGTTGTCCTCCGTCCATTGCGTATCCACACCAACTATATGAATGGTACCCTTAGGGAAGTGATGGTAGGCATTTTTTAGCACGTAAGCGCACTCAGCAATGTGATAAGGTTGAATATGGTGTGAGATATCAACAATCTGTATTCCTTCCACTGCAGCCATCATAGCCCCCTTAAGGGCACCTATATAGTGGTCTTTGATTCCGAAATCAGTCGTTAATGTGACTAAAGGCATTGATTTTGTTGATATTATTCTAGACCAAAAGAAGGTATTTTGGTTAAGTTTGTGCCACAAATTTAGCTATTTTTAGTCACCAACCTTAAGGGCGTACAACGATTTAATTCTACCTTATTTGAACGAGCTCAGCATTGAATTGACCGACATCAACCCAAGAGAATTTTTTGGGCAACACCAAGAGACAATCACCCTGATCAAAGCGCATTTCGTCAAGTTGAAAATTGTCGCTAGAGGAAATGTGATTAAGGCTTACGGGGAAGAAGCACAACTCAATGATTTCCAAGAGAAAATCGAACAGCTCACCTCGCATTACGCTAGGTACAATCAGATGAATGAACAAATTATCTCCATGGTGTTGGCTGGTGATCACCAAACTGCCCCCAGAGAGTTTGCCGCCATGGATCAGGTCATCGTTCATGGGATTAACGGAAAGGTCATCACCGCTAAATCCGTCAATCAACGAAAAATCGTGAGCAGCGCTGAACTGAATGACTTGGTATTTGCCATCGGTCCTGCAGGTACAGGTAAAACATACACCAGTGTAGCCCTAGCTGTTCGCGCGCTGAAAGACAAACAGGTCAAGCGTATTATTTTGACCCGACCTGCTGTGGAAGCCGGCGAAAACTTAGGTTTTTTACCAGGTGACCTCAAAGAAAAATTGGATCCGTACATGCAACCCTTGTACGATGCGCTAAGAGACATGATCCCACCAGAAAAACTCCAATTGTTTTTGGAGACTGGAGTGATTCAAATTGCCCCATTGGCCTTTATGCGCGGCCGAACTTTGGACAATGCCTTTGTGATCTTGGATGAAGCGCAGAACACCACTCATGCACAAATGAAGATGTTTTTGACCCGTATGGGAAAAAATGCCAAGTTTATTGTCACTGGTGACCCAGGTCAAATTGATTTACCCAGAAGGGTTACCTCTGGACTCAAGGAAGCTCTTCTTATTCTAAAAGATGTATCAGGAATAGGCATGGTGCATTTAGATGATAGAGACGTGATCCGTCACAAACTCGTTAAAGCAGTGATTGAAGCCTACAAACATATTGAACACCAAAATTAATCCATGACGCCAACACTTACCCATACCCATTTTGAATTTCCAGGACAGATTGATGTTTACCGGGGAAAAGTTAGAGAAGTTTACACAGTACAAAACGATCTATTGGTCATGGTCGCCACGGATCGTTTATCTGCGTTTGATGTAGTTATGCCTAAAGGAATACCCTTTAAAGGGCAAATCCTCAATCAAATAGCCACCAAGATGTTGGCAGCCACGGCGGATATTGTGCCCAACTGGTTGATAGCCGCTCCAGATCCAAACGTCGCTATCGGACATGCGTGTACCCCTTTAAAAGTGGAGATGGTGATCCGTGGATATTTGTCCGGACACGCCGCCAGAACCTATGCCTCTGGTGAGCGACAGCTTTGTGGGGTGACCATGCCCGAAGGGATGAAGGAAAACGATCGATTCCCAGAGCCGATCATTACGCCAGCTACTAAGGCTGAAATGGGCCTTCACGACGAAGATATTTCAGCGTCGGAAATTGTCAGACGCGGAATTGTTTCGGCTGAGGACTACGCATTGCTCGAACAATACACACGCGCCTTGTTTCAAAGAGGCACAGAATTGGCCGCGGCTAGAGGACTTATTTTGGTGGATACCAAATACGAGTTTGGTAAAACCAAAGAGGGAAAAATTGTGTTGATCGATGAAATCCATACGCCGGATTCTTCTCGATATTTCTACGCAGATACTTATGCATCGCTTCAAGAGCAATGTCTTCCTCAAAAACAACTCTCCAAGGAGTTTGTGCGACAATGGTTAATTTCCAATGGGTTTCAAGGCCTTGAAGGGCAAATTCTCCCAGAAATGACCGATGAATATATCGAAACAATTTCTCAGAGATATATCGAATTGTACGAGCAGATTACCGGAGAATCGTTTGTAAAGACTGAATTGAGTGACATGATCGCACGTATTGAAGCCAATGTATGTCAGTTTCTAGCTCAGTAATTACTGAGTGCCATCGAGCTATCTATAGAGCAAACGTTTATCTTTCTCCTTGATGTGGTGGGAGATTTTCAAAAACAGTAAGGCAGTTATATAGGCGTCTCCCAAAGCAGTGTGTCTGTCTTTTATGGGGATATCGTATTTTTCGGCAAGTTCATCTAGGCTATAGACTTTGTCTCTGTCCACGAGAGGGCTGTGGATCAGTGATTTTCTATGGAGGTAGCCCGTGTCAAATACTTTGTTTTTAAGTGCAGACAATCCATGTCTTTTTAACGCTTGATTGATCATCCGCACATCGAATGCTGCATGATGGGCCACGATGTAGTGGTTGGCCAGGTAGTCGATTATTTTTTCCAGAGCTTCCAGCTCATTGAGTTGATTTTTTGTTTCACTCTGTAATATGCCGTGTATCGGAGCAGACTCGGCATCGTAGTGGTCCTGTGCGATGTAAAATTCAATACAATCCGCCAAAATGATGCTGTTGTTGCGCACTTTAATGGCGCCGAAACTGATGATTCTATCTTTTTTGGGATGAAAGCCGGTAGTTTCTGTGTCCAGTACTACAAATGTTTTTTCCTCCAATGATTTGGGTGGGGGGCTATCCATAAGCGTCAAATAGCGCTGCCAAAATTCAGGGAGTTGTTTGGGTTTTTTCCACCACATTACATCATCGCTGTCAAGTTAAACCTCAATTTAAGCAGTTCTTGAATGTGTTTTACCGCTTGGAACGTAGCTTTTAATTTTATTTTTTCCTCTTTTGTCAGCAGAGACAGTTCAATATATCTCCCAGAATTGTTTTGGGCCAATCCCTGTTTGGTTCTGAACTTAATGAGGTCTTTGGTAGCCGTGGCGCAATCCATATACAGCTCTTCATTTTGCGGTTCCAATTGGGCTAGTTTTTCGTAGCGCCTTTGGGTATTGTTGACATCTTTAACTCCATGGGATAGGATCAGCACTCGAGCAGCATCGATTAACGGCATAAGCGCTCGTCTTTTTAAATCAAATCGATCCTTGTTTGTCCCGTCTTGTTCAACGATAAAACTTCTGAAAAACCCAGTAGGGGGAGGGCTTTGTAAGGCGCCCAAAGCAAAATGCGCTAAAAAAACAGGGTGCAAGTTGATCTGTTCAAAGACTTCATCGGAAAGTGATTCAACTAGAGTTTTATTTCCATAAGTAAAGTTGTAGTCAAAAAATATAGAGGAGAGCAAAACTTCTTCTCTTCCAGGGTTTTGAATCCAGTGTTGGATGTTTTGTTTCCACTCGCTGGCCGATAGACACCACTTAGGATTAGATGCCATCATCTCCGCAGGACAGTATTCATACCCAATGGTTTTTAAGTTTTTTGTCACCGACTTACCCAAAGACAAAAAGTATTCTTTTACCTCATCTTCGCGCCCTTCAAGTGGATCTTGATACAGCAGCGCATTGTCTTGATCTGTCTGCAGCAATTGCTCAGATCGACCTTGACTTCCTAACGACAACCAGGCAAATGCGACGGGTGGCTCACTGCGCTTTTTGAGTTGTAATTGGATTATTTGCTTGATGCATGCGTCGTTTAATTCTGTAATTAAATTAGCGATGATGTTGGTTGGAATTTTGCGGTCTAAATAACGCTGGATCAAATGGGTGATTTGCACCCTTATTTTTTTGAGGGTGGACGTGTTTTCTGCCCTCATAATGGCTTTGATCAACAAGGTGGGGTTTTGACCTATTGCCATTAATACATCATCTTTGGAGATTACCCCTAAAGCTTTGCTTTGTGACGTGCCATCTACAGTGACGCAAAGATGACTGATCCTATGTCTGACTAACATCATCTGCGCATGGGTCACGGTTACATTTTCCAAGCAAGTGTAGACCGGGCTGACCATGATTTCAGCCGCCGTAGCTTCAAGGGAGATTTCTGCAGTGCATATCTTGTTGCGCAAATCTTTATCCGTGATAATTCCTACAGGCCTCACTTTGTCGTGAACTATGATGGAGCCAACTCGGTGGTCCCTCATTTTTTTGGCCAAATCTACAATTGGGGTGTCCGGACTGCATTTGACCAATTTTCCTCGATGTGCAATGGGTTGTAAATCCAAGGGATGGGGTTCCTCGATACTGTTTCCTGATTGTATCGTGTATTCTGCAGCGTACAACTGACCGCGATCACTTTCCGAAAAAGGGTTTCTGGTATTGGTTTGAAAACTAGCCCATATAAAGTCTCCCACGGCAGGATTGTTGTGTACCATGGGCATGAAAAGTTCAATCGGTATAGCGTACACAATCGACTCCTCATAGGCCCTAGCTTGTAAGTGATATACCGGCCCCAAAACGAGCGGTCTTAAGCCGAAGAGATCGCCTTCGTCACATAAATCGATTAGTTCTGTGGGTTCTTTTTGCTCAATGGCCACAGCACCTTTGTAGACAACATAAAACACGGAATGCGTCGAATCACCTTGATCAAAGACCAATTGCTCTTTCTCTAAATACTTGACGGTAACTCCTTGGGTTAAACTGATTAAATCAGCGCGTTTTAACCGATCAAAGGGTGGGTAGCGCATTAAAAAATCAGCTACGCGTTCATGCAGGGAGTTTTTCACTGTAGACTTGTTTTTCGGTAGGCTAAGATACGAAAAAAGCCCCCCAACCTAAGTTGAAGGGCTTTGTAGCGAGAGGGGGGCACGATCCCCCGACCTCCGGGTTATGAATCCGACGCTCTAACCAACTGAGCTACCTCGCCGTGTTTAAAGGGGGCAAATATAAAATTTAATTTGTAGTTCCTCCAAAAAATGGACAAAAATATTACATCTCATTTGTTTTTTTATCCTACATAAATATATATATTGTGAGCTGTAATAGAGATAGAAAAAAAATGAGTGATTTAATAAAATATGAAATAGAGTTTGTGATACAGTCTTCCCCGCAACTCTTATTCCAGTACATAGCAACACCCTCTGGGCTTTCAGAGTGGTTTGCAGATAATGTAAATTCTAGGGGGGAGCTTTTCACTTTTATCTGGGACGAGTCTGAAGAACAGGCAAAGCTTTTAAAAAGAAAGTCAGATGAGTTTGTAAAATTCAAATGGAATTACACAGATGATGATAGTTTTTTTGAAATGAGAAGCGCTTTCCAGGGAAGACCAGTGGCAGCACAGGACCAAGATAGAGAACAACGGGCGGCAGGTGGTCGATTGGGCAACCGCGACTATCCAGCAAAGCGATTGACTCGTGTTGAGCGAGCGGCCAAACGTGCGATGGA